>WGBL01000237.1 GCA_015494375.1 Hyphomicrobiales bacterium
CCATTTGGCGTTCTGTGTTTGCCGCCCATTGGTTTGCCCGAGCGCGGGCGTTGCCCGACCTCGGCGCTTCGCTTCCTTAGGGGCGACACCTGCTCATGTAGTCTGCCGGCGCCACTTGAGCAGCATTTATGAGTTTGCGGCCTGGACGTCCTGGACGCGCAGGCAGCCCTTGCTTTTCATGCTAATTGTGGCCTTGGTATTTTGGCCTTAGAGTTACGCCCTCAAAGGCCTGACAGCAGCACACAACGATTCTGCCCATTCCGAGACATGTCGAAAGCGCTTGCCAACGATTGCTTTGCTCATGATCGCGAGCGCCTCAGCCATGCCGAGGCCATCGCCATCCTCAAGCGGGCGGCGCGGCCCCTGGTGGGGCAGGAGCGCGTGCCGATTGACGAGGCGGCGGGCCGTATCGTGGCCGCGCCCATTTGCGCCCCGCGGCCCATCCCGGGCCATGACAACGCCGCCGTCGATGGCTATGCCTTCCGCTTCGAGGACTACGATCCCGAGCAGGGCGCACAACTCGCCATTGCCGAGCGGGCGGCAGCGGGCCATCCGCTCGAGGGCCGGTTGCCGCCGCGGGTTGCCGTGCGCATTTTCACGGGCGCCGTCATGCCCGAGGGCTTCGATACTGTCGTCATGCAGGAAGACGTCACCGTGCTCGGCGAGCCCACGAGCGGCTGGGTACGCATACCGCCGGGGCTCCGCCCTGGTGCCAATCGGCGGCGCGCGGGTGAGGATGTCGGGGAGGGCGCCGAGCTCGTCTCCGCCGGCACGCGACTGAGACCACAAGAGATCGCCGCCATCGCCTCGGCCGGGCATGGTGAGGTGAACTGCTATGAGCGCTTGCGGATCGCGCTTTTCTCGAGTGGCGATGAACTCCTCTCCCCAGGCGCTCCATTCGAGGCCGGCAAGGTTTATGATTCCAACCGGCCGATGCTGAAGGCGCTGCTTGCCGAGAGCGGCGCCGTCGTGCGCGATCTCGGCCTCTTGCCCGACGAGGCCGATGAGGTCGAGGCCCGGATCGCCGAGGCCTGCCGTGCGCATCACCTGGTGCTGACGAGCGGCGGCGCGAGCCTGGGCGAGGAGGATCATATCGTCCGCGCTCTCGATCGCCTGGGCCGGCGCGATCTCTGGCAGCTGGCGATTAAGCCCGGGCGCCCCATGACGTTCGGACGGGTGGAGGATGCGGTGTTCATCGGCTTGCCGGGCAATCCGGTGGCGGTTTTCGTCTGCTATCTGATCTATGCCCGCCCGCTCATTCTTGCGCTCTCGGGCGCCCCCTGGCCTGCGCCGCGGCACCGGCGCCTCAGGGCAGCCTTTCGGGTGCCCAAAAAGAAGACCGGCCGGCGCGAGTTCTGGCGCGGTTACATCCGCGAGAGTGAGGATGGCCCCGTGGTCGAGAAGTTTGCGCGTGATGGCTCGGGGCTCATCAGCTCGCTCGTCGCCGCCGAGGGCCTGATTGAGGTCGGTGAAGAGGTGAGCGAGATTCGCGAAGGCGACGAGGTTGATTTCCTGCCCTTTTCCGAATTCGGCATCGTGGGATGAGCCACGCCAGTTGCCGCCGCTCCCGGCGCGCCACCTGGGCAAGCGCATGTGTGAGCAGCAAAGCCGAAAACCGGCCAGCAGAAGATGGAAAACCTGGAATTCCTCTTCCAATATCGCATTTTCGCTCGTGGACCTCAGCCACACCTTATGCTTGCACGGAATGCTTGCACGGACCAGTCTTGGCGCCGGCCATGCCGAACATCATGCATTTTCGACATCGAACGGCGCAGCCTTTGAGAGCTCACGACAGTCCAGTCTTGATTGGCTAGCGCGTGTTTTGGATAGATGGAAACAATTCTGTTTTTCGATTGGCGTGTCCGATTGAGCGCCAATGTGTGGCCCAAGTCTCGGGAACGGACATGGACACCGCGCATCTGGGCATCTGTTTTCCGACATCT
Organism: Hyphomicrobiales bacterium; assembly: GCA_015494375.1. GTDB lineage: Bacteria > Pseudomonadota > Alphaproteobacteria > Rhizobiales > S144-23 > S144-23. Next base: position 1,944 of record WGBL01000237.1, read on the forward strand.
GGTTTCTGGTTTCTCATTTGTGGCTTCTGGCTTCTGAGCCCCGGGGATGCGCGCTATTTGAGTTGCTCGAGCAGAAGTCGCGTCCCCGCGCCCTTGTGATTCATGTCCTGAAGTGCCCGCAGCCCGCCCGTGGCGTAGACGGCAACGGCTCTCAGCAATTCGCCGAGCTCTTCCGCCGCCCCCCGGTCGAAGCGGCAAAAGGCGCCCCGGGTCAGCCGCGCAATCTCGCGAAAGGCCTGCTCGGCGCGCGCATCGGCGCCCTCCTGGAAAACAAACACGGGCGTGCCAAGGAGCGCCAGCTCACCCGCCAGATGGGCCAGATCGTCGACATTCTCCTCCATGCAGTCGCCGACATAGATGAGCGCATTGACCTTGGCCTTGGCGCTTTCGCGCGTCGCATGGCGCAAGACCTTGGCGATCTGGGTGTGCCCGCCGCGGCAGCTCACCGTTGTCATGAGCCGGGCGAGTGCATCGGGGTCGCTGACCCATTTCGAGGCCCGACATTCCCCGAAGCCGCGGAAATAGACAAGCTGCACATCGAGCCCGCCCACCTTCTTGACCGCCCGGAACATCTCGGCCTGAAGGCCCAGCGCCATGTCCCAGGTGGGCTGGCGGCTCATGGTGGCGTCCATGGCAAAAATCAATCGCCCTCGGCCCGAGACCGGTGTCTGCGCCGGCAGCTCCCGGAGCTTGCCGAGGAACTCGGCGACCTTGCCGGGATCGGTGCGGCGCGGCTTGGGCGTTTGCGCGCGCGCCTTGTCCAGTGCTCGCTTGTCATCCGCCATTGTGCTTGACCCGGTTCTACTCGAGGATTGCCTCACGCGGGGCAAACTGTCTCAATAGGATGTTTTGTAGAGCATCTTTTGGGGAGAATAGAATCAATTCTGTTTCTCGACCGGCGTCTGCCTGCTCGAGGGGCTGCGGTTCATGGGCCCCGCTCCCATTGTTCACGCCGCACCTGGCCCTCTTGCCCTGCGGGTCGCATGAACGTTCCGGCCGGGGTAAGAACCTCGGCCGGCAGCTTGGCCCGGCACCTCACATCATACGCGCCTTCATACGCGCCTTCGCCCCGCGCCTCCCTCTCACGCTGCCAGCGTGCTGAATGTTTTCGGCAATCTCAGAAAACCCTGCTGGCCCAACGAACGAATTCGTCAAGGCTCATGACAAAAAAGCCATCAGTTTCGTCAGCCTTTCTTCGTATCCACTCGACGGCGCCTGGTTTCCAGCCATTGCCGCTCAAGACCAGAATCATTTCTCGTTCAGGCAAGTTCTTGAGCGCATTCAGGTAGATATAGGGCAGCTTTTCATCCGTCGAGCCATTCCATTTCTGGTGTTTGCTCTCGATAAGAATCTGGCGCTCGCCATGGATCAGGAGAAACTCCATAAACGCCCTGTGGCCGAAAATGCTCTTGTAGGGAACGCGCTTGATCAAAAACTTGGGGTGTTTCGCCCTATGAATTTCGGCTTCTCTCCAATCGGAGTAGGCCACGACGACAAAACCCTTCAACCTGAGAATGCCTTCTATTGCGTCCTCAAAAGCCTTGCCCGTCACGCTTGGCGACATGGCTACTTTCCGGGCGTGGCCGCCCATGGGAAAGAGTAGAAGGGAAAGCAGGAAGAGGCAGACGAATGCGAGGCGCATCAACGACATAGCTCGGGCCTGGCAGATAGCTCACAATCGCACTCGGAAAAGGCGCCGGATAAATCGGGGCACCGGGTTTGGCATCGGTGCGTTTGAAGCGAAGTCTCCCACGGATAAACGTTACATGGCCTTTGTCAAGGACATAGTCGTGCCACCACTTGGTGTCGGTGCGGGCCGGCACAAGACAGACCACGAGACAGCCCTTGCGGCTTTCTTCGAGCGCCTTGCGCATGAATTGGGCAATGGCGCGCCCATAAGGCGGATTGAGCCATATACGGCCAAATGGGGCCCAGTCCTGCTCTAGGCTGTTTTCCTCCTTGGAGAAGAATACCGGACATTTGGCATTGCGAGCGGTGGCACAGGCGTCGAGTTTGAACTGATAAATGGCATTCAGCCTGTCGAACAGGTGTTGCGGTGTTTCCCATTCTTCACTCTTGCTGGAAAACAATACGGCATTCTTCATGGCGCCATGATGACGCAAGCAATCGTTGAGGGGGATAAGTTTTCTCAATCAGTGAGAGGGATACGTTTTCTTGGACGCCTCCCTCCTCTGCGGGGCGGGTTGCAACCCCGCCACCATGGCTCAAGCCGGCCCTTGCCGATTTGCACTGCGCAGTACATGAACGTTCCGGCCGGGGCTGAAACCCCGACCGGCGAGGCGCGAGCAAGCGCAAAGCTGGCGACCGCGTGGCGGCCGAGGCGCTTAAGCCCCTCAGACCGCCGCCTCACGCTGCGGCGCGGACCTCGGTGCCGTTGATCACCAGCCCCTCCTTGCCGGCCGAGACCACGACCTCCTCGCCGTCCTTGATCTTGCCTTCAAGCAAGAGCTCGGCGAGCGGGTCTTGCAGGCTTTTCTGGATCACGCGCTTGAGGGGCCGGGCGCCATAGGCCGGATCATAGCCCTGCTCGGCCAGCCACGCCCGCCCTTTGTCATCGAGCCGGATGGTGATCTTGCGCTCATCGAGCAGCTTCTGGAGACGCGCAATCTGGATGTCGACAATCTTGGTCATCATCTCGCGCTTTAAGCGATGGAAGAGGATGATCTCATCGAGCCTGTTCAAAAACTCGGGCCGGAAGTGGGCGCGCACCTCGGCCATCACCTGGTCGCGCACCTTGTCGACGTCCTCGTCCTCGCCGAGGCCGACCAGATACTCCGCGCCGATATTCGACGTCATGATGATAAGGGTGTTGCGGAAATCGACCGTGCGGCCCTGGCCGTCGGTCAGCCGCCCATCGTCGAGCACTTGCAAGAGAATATTGAACACGTCGCGGTGCGCCTTCTCGATCTCATCGAAGAGGACCACCTGATAGGGACGCCGCCGCACCGCCTCTGTGAGCACGCCGCCCTCCTCATAGCCGACATAGCCGGGAGGCGCGCCGATGAGCCGCGCGACCGAGTGCTTTTCCATGAACTCGCTCATGTCGATGCGGACCATGGCGTGCTCGTCGTCGAAAAGGAATTCGGCGAGCGCCTTGGTGAGCTCGGTCTTGCCCACGCCCGTGGGCCCCAAGAACATGAACGAGCCGATGGGGCGGTTGGGATCCTGGAGCCCGGCGCGCGCGCGCCTCACAGCCGTCGAGACGGCGCGAACCGCCTCTTCCTGGCCGACCACGCGCCTTTGCAGCGCCTCCTCCATACGCAAAAGCTTTTCCTTCTCGCCCTCGAGCATTTTTTCCACGGGAATGCCCGTCCAGCGCGAGACGATGTGCGCGATATGGTCGGGCGTCACCGCCTCCTCGAGCATGAGGCGGCCGGCGTCGCCGTCTTCCGATTTCTCGGTCTCGGCAAGCCGCTTCTCAAGCTCGGGGATGACGCCATAGGCGAGCTCGCCCGCGCGCGCGAGGTCGCCCCGCCGCTGGGCCTGCTCAAGCTCGATGCGGGCCGCATCGAGCTCCTCCTTTATTTTCTGCGCGGTGCCAAGCTTTTGCTTTTCGCTCTCCCAGCGCCGGGTGAGTGCCGCCGACTTCTCCTCGAGGTCGGCGATCTCTTTTTCGAGCTTCTCGAGGCGATCGCGGGAGGCCTCGTCGCTTTCTTTCTTGAGGGCCTCGCGCTCAATCTTGAGCTGAATGAGCCGCCGGTCGAGCTCGTCGAGCTCCTCGGGCTTTGAATCCACCTGCATCCTGAGCCGGCTCGCCGCCTCATCGACCTCGTCGATGGCCTTGTCCGGCAAGAAGCGGTCGGTGATGTAGCGATGCGAGAGCGTCGCCGCCGCAACGAGCGCCGAATCGGTGATGCGCACGCCATGATGCAGCTCGTACTTCTCCTTGAGGCCGCGCAAAATCGAGATCGTGTCCTCGACCGTGGGCTCGGAGATATAGACAGGCTGGAAGCGCCGGGCGAGGGCGGCGTCCTTTTCGATATGCTTGCGGTATTCATCGAGCGTGGTGGCGCCGATGCAATGGAGCTCGCCGCGCGCGAGCATCGGCTTTAGGAGATTGGAGGCATCCATGGCGCCTTCGGCCTTGCCGGCGCCGACGATGGTGTGAATCTCGTCGATAAAGAGGATGATGCTGCCCTCCGCCGCTTGGATCTCGTTGAGCACGCCCTTGAGGCGCTCCTCGAACTCGCCGCGGTATTTGGCGCCCGCAATGAGTGCGCCCATGTCGAGCGCCGGGAGCTTTTTCTCCTTGAGGCTTTCGGGCACATCGCCCTTGACGATGCGCATGGCGAGCCCCTCGACGATGGCGGTCTTGCCGACGCCAGGCTCGCCGATGAGGAC
>WGBL01000238.1 GCA_015494375.1 Hyphomicrobiales bacterium
ACCTCGAGCCGGTCATGCTGAACGTCGATTCCCGCCGTCACCGCCAGCACCTCGGCCGGAAGCCCCGCTTCGAGCCCGAAGCCCTCGGCCCGCGCGAGAAGCTCGCTCTCCTCGATCTCCTCGCCCTCGCCGCGCCAGCCCTGGGCGAGGATGGTGTTGACGAAGGTCTGAAGGCTCGTGGGGTCATCCTTCGCCGCCAGAAACTCGGCCGCGAGCCTCCCCCAGCCTGCGTTTTCGTGCGGCGAGACGAGCGCATTCAGGCGAAAGCCCGCATGTCCCTTCACCTCGGGCGACAGCGCCCGCCACCGCCCGGCCGCGACCATCGCGGGCTTGCGGCTCTCCTCGATCAGCGCGCCGCAGGCCGGACAAGCCCAGGCGGCGGCCTCGGGCCTGCCCTCAGGCCAGCGGATGCAATCCCAGGTGATTTCGGCGAAGGCACCGCATTCAGGGCAGGGCACCTCGAAGATGCGCCTGTCGGACGCCGCCCAGGCACGCAGGATTGCGCTTGTCTCCTCGAAGACCGGTGTCGAGCCCATCACGATCTTGCGGTCGGGAAAGCTCAGCGTGCGGCGCTCGGCAAGCAGGATCGGCGAGCCCTCGGGCGTCACATCCATCGCGTCGGCCTCGTCGATGAACAGCACCCGCGCCGTGTGCCGTCGAAGGTTCCGAGGCGCCCGCGCCGCCACAATCTTGAGCGAGCCGCCCGGAAAGCGCCGCGAGAGGATCGTATTGCGCTCGCCCTCGGCCGTGTCATCGCTCAGCACCGACGCCACCGCCGGCGAGGCCGCGAAGGTGGGCTCGAGGTCGCTCACAACGTAATCCCTGCAATCCGCCTCCGCCGGCAGAAGGCACAGAATGGGCGCGGGATCGTTGGCGACATGCGCCGCAATGGCGCAGGTCAGCAGCGTCGTGTAGCCGACGCGCACCGGCTTCACTACCGTCACCCGCTCGATGGCAGGATCCCCGATAGCCTCGGCGATGCCGCGCTGGAACGGCCAGAGCCGCACCGGGCCGGGCGTCGCCGCGACACCCTCGGGAAGGCGCATCTCGGTCTCGATCCACTCGGGCAGGCTGAGACGGGGCGGCGGAATGAGCGCGCGGCGGGCCCGCGCGAGAACCTCGGCGGCGTCAGGCATCGCCACCCCCGAGCTCAGCAAGCGCGTCACGAAGCGCCCGGTCGAGCGCCGCCGAGGCCTCGCGATCGAGCGCACCGTCGGCCCGCAGACGGGCAGGAAGCGCGAGAAGCCGCGCTCGAAGCTGGCGCAGAAAGTCGGACCATTCCCGCTCCGCATCCTCGGCGCGGATCAACTCCCCGCGCGCCTGGGCGTTCTTGAGTTCCTGCGCATCAGCCTGTGCCTTCGCCAGCCGAGCCCGCTCGGCCGTCAGCGCCAAGACCTGATCCTCGCCGCCGCGCCCTGAGGCGATGCCCCGGAGATGCTCGACATAGGCACGCACAGTCGCTTCCAGGTCCCACGTGTTGTGTCCGAGATGCTTGGCAATGCCGCGCTGCTTCAAGTTCGTCAGCATCGCCGGGCTGATGCCGAGAAGAGCGCGTAAATCGGCGCTCGACACGCAATGCACCGGCGCTTCACCTTCCTGCTGCAGTTGCGAAACGATCCGCATGTTTCACGCCACAGAAATCTCTTGCAGAGAGTGAAACGTCGGGCTCTGCGCCCCCGTGTTGTCCATGCCCAGGAAGGACCCGCTCACGCCGTCCCCATCGGCATGCTGGCCGCGAGATCGTGCTTCTCCAAGGCTGAGAGCCTGGCCATCATCTCAGACGCCGCCCGAAGCCTGTCAGCCGCGACCTCGGGGCCATAGATGCTCAGCATCTCGGTGATCACCTGCCCGTGAATTCCGGCGAGGATCGCCTCGATGGGCACTCTGTCGTCTGCGATCAGCGTGTCGATGAGCGCCTCGGTGATCTTGGCAACCCTCTGCGCCTGCGCCGCCAGTCTCTCGTCTTTCATCGTCGCCATATCCTCTCTCTCCTATATGGCTATCTTGCTCGGTGGTGAGGGCTTGAGCGAGGGCATAGGGCGACCAGCCCCGGCACCTTTGCCAGGGTGGTCCCTAGCCCTCGCGATCTTGCTCGGCGGAGCCGGGCCGTCGCTTCGGGCGCATCCGGTCGCGCGAGACGCGGGAACCGCCGGATGCTCGGTCGCTACTTCTCGAGGGCTGTTCCTCGCCCCCGGCGCGCCCCCTTCGACCTTTCGGGCTGGGGTTGGCCTATGCGCGCGCCCCGTGGTAAGCCTATATCAAGCGCCCTGCGCCACCGTCTGTAAACCGTCCGCAGGGCGCGCCCTTCCCTTCATGCAGCCTCTTCTCCTTCGTCTTCGGCTTCGATCAGGGGTTCGTCCGGCGTCAGCTCCGGCTGGCGCCCGGACGCGGCCCGGCGCATCTTCGCCACCAGGTCCCGCATCACTCGCTCTTGCTTGGGGCTGGGCATCCAGTTGCGCCGCTTGTAGTAGGCCCGGGCGATCGACTGCACGAAGCCGATCGTCCAAGTGTCGCGCTCGGCGGTGGCACGGCGCAGAATTGCCGGCGCCCAGAACAGCACGAATTCGTCGAGCTCGGCGATCGTCATGCGTTTCATGCCGCCCTCCTCGCCCGCTGGGCGGTCACATGCGCGATGAAATTTCTGCGATCGCGCTGCGGCAGTGCCTCGAAGGCGGCGAGTGCGTAGGCCTTGAGCTCCCGGCGTGAGGCCTTCGAGGCCCAGAAGCGGGCATCCTCCAGGACATTCCCGAAGGAAGGCAGCGGATCGCCGATGTCGGGTCTGTCGCCGCGAAGGGCGATGCTGGCGACGCCTTCCCGGATCTCGGGGTCGAGGCTTCGAAGGAAGGCGTTGGCGATCAGCGCCCGCTCGCGCTCGGTCAGCCGCGCCCGCAGGATCACCGCAAGATCGGCCCATGCCGCAACTTCGCCCTCGTCGAGGCTCAGCACGGCCGCGAGTGCGGCTGCTACTGCGCGATGCCTGGGCTTTGCCGCTTCGAGGGTTGCAATCCGGAGGGCTTTCTGCGATCCAGTCTCTGCGGATTTTTCTAGGCCCGCATCCGCCCCGGCCGCGCCCCCACGCGAGCCGGGGCTCTCATTTCTTGGCGGCGGCAATGCCCCCGCTTCGCCCCCGTTATCGACGGAAGTCGATGCGATCCCAGGGGTGTTGCGAGACTCGTAAGTAACTGTATTCTTTGGACTGTGCGCTCCGCCGCAGTCCTCCGAAGGCAGAGGCCAGAGGTTCGAATCCTCTCGGGTGCGCCATTCTTTCAATGCCTTAGCTCCTTCTCCCATTTTCACGCCCCCGTTATGGCCCCCGCTATCGCCCTTCAAGGGCTGCGACGGCCGTTTTCTGGTGGTCCGGGTGATGGTGGAAATAGACTCGCTCCAAGGTCTGCATGGACGTTCCGAAGAACGCGGCGGCGTCTTGGAGCTTGGCCCCCCGCTGCATCGCCCAGGTGATCGCCGTGTGCTTCAGAGTGTGCGGCGTGGCGCCCTCGACGCCAGCCCGGCGCGCCACCGAGGCCCAGGCGCGTTTGATGTCCTTCACGGGCTTCCCACCATATTCGACGGCGTAGCGCACGGAGAGGCGCCGCCAGCGCCGCGCGTGGGCGAGAAGCTGCCGGGGAAGCTTAGCAGGGGTGCCGCGCTTTGTGGTCTGCCGCGCCATGACGCTCTTGCGGTAGAGGATGCCGCGCTCGATGTCGAAATGGCCGCCATCGGTCGCCGGCGTGAATTGCAGCCGCAGAATGTCCTGCTTGCGGGTCCCGGTATAGACACCGATCAGGATGAATCGTGCCAGATGGTGCGTGTGGGGATCCGAGCGGGCCGCGCGAATCAGTTTCGCGACCTCGGACCGCGTAAGCCAGCGCTCGCGTGCCGGCGGGCGCTTGGGAAGAACAACGGACGGTGCGCGGCAGAGATAACCCTCGCGCACGCAATACCCCAGGGCGGCAGCAAGCGTTCCGAGCTCGCGGCGGATCGTGCCATCCGAAAGCGGCCGGCCCGCGCTTTCACGTCGCCTGCGGGCATAGAGGCGGCAGGTCTCGCCCCTGATCGCCGCGACCGGGCGATCACCCCAGAAGGGAAGCAACGCCTCGATGGCGTGTGCGATCCGTTCCGGCGCGGCCAGCGTCGGGGCGTGTTCCTTGCCATAGATCGCGAGCGCAGTCGCCACCGTCATCTCCTCTGGCGTTTGCGGAGCGTCCGGGGGTCGGAAGCGGCGGGCGATGTAGTCGGCGAGCGCCGCTTCAGCCCCCTCGCGATCTCCCTCGCCGCAGCCGGTGCTAAATTCCCGGCCGGCGTCCTTGATGACCCACACGGGGGCGCGTCCGGCGCGGCGGCGTAGATAGAGACGGGGCGGGAGCATTTTTCTTGGCATCGTCGCCACCATTCCTCGAGGGCCTGCTCGTCGGTGAAGAGGCACGCTCCGATCTTGCCGCAGCGCAGCTCTCCCCGGCGAAAGGCATTGTATAGGGTCCTGCGCGGCAGGCCCCATCGTTTGGCCGCCTCAGTGAGGCTTATCGGCCTGATGCCTGCCACGCCCATCATACCCCCTTGTTCGTCGAGAAGCGCACCGTTACCGGGCCAGTGCCAGAGGCGTCCGCGATGCGGCGGTCCAGGTCCGCAATCGCGGCCGCCATCTCCGCATCCGAGCGATACTCGACCCGGAAGCCCTCGTATTCGACGGTGCGGATGCCCTGGGCGCGCTGCTCGACGAGAAGATCACGCCATGCCTGAAGGTCAGTGACGCTCGGCACGTGTCACCCCACTCGATGCGCCCCGCGCCAGTCGATCCAGCCGCAGCCGAAGTCGAGCCGGACCTTGAAGCGCAGGCTGTCGGTCAGGAAATCGACCTCGCTCTCGACCACCGGGCCGGGCTGACCTTCGAGGAAGGCGTATTCGAGGGCGTCGGCCCGCGCCGGATCGGCGAAGAGGTAGTAGCGGGTCGGGTCGCTCAGCCTCGGCTCAACGATCACCTCGATGCGGCCCGCGAAGGGGTTCACATCCGCCGCATTCGCCGGGGTGATCTGCGCCACCGCCTGCTCGGCCTCGGTTTCGAGCTCGGGCGGAACGACCAGATAGCGCGGCGCCACGTCGATCAGCGCCCCGGAGAGTCCGGTCTGCTTGCGCATCGCAAGGCGGGCCGCCTCGAGGCCTTCGAGGACGGTTGCCGGCGCGGTGGCGGTCAGGTTGCCATGGGCGGCGTCGAAAACCGCGACACCGTCGGACATGGCCGGGTTGGCCTCGACCTTCGCGGCGATTTCGCCCGCCATGTAGGCGCGAGCCGCCGTGCCGAGGCGCGGCGCGATCTGGAAGGCGCCCAAGTCATCATTCACGATCGCCTCGCGGGTGATCTTGAAGGCCCGGCCGTAGGTCTTGAGGCTGTAGACCTCACCCGCCTCGTCGATCGTACCGTAGGTGTATTCGGCACCCTCCGGCTTCTCGACGAGTGCCGGTCCCTCGCCGAGGATCAGCGAGCGCTTGGGGCGGAAGTCGCGGATCGTGGATTGCCGGGCCACCTGCATCATTCCGGCCGGCGCAGCGTCCCAGGCGCGCCGTAGTTCGCGGTTCACCGCGTCCCCGAGGATCAGCGGGAAATCGCTCGTCGAATGGCCTGCCCGTGTCACCGCCGCCGCATCGGTCATCGTGTTGTAGCCCGGGACACCAGCGCGGCGCAGGCAGTCGCGGGCGATGTCCGGTAGCCGCATATGCGCCCAGGGCCGTGCCTCGGGGGAAAGCTCATGCTCGGGATGCATGCGGGCGAAGATCGCTTCACCGGCACGTGTCGCGATCACCGCCGGGTCCGTATGATCTTCGATGATGCGCGCCCTGGGCCTCGGTGCGTTCGCGCTGCGGCGCCTGATGGCTTCGAAGGCCTCGGCGCGAGCCTCTTCGGCCGTGGCCTCGCGGTCGATGAGCTCGTCGGCCCATTCGCGCGAGAGCCCGGCCGTGATGGCGATCTGCCGGATTTCCCGGTTGATCTCGGCGCGCGTGAGGCGCGGCGGCTCCGGCGGCGCCTCCGTGTGCTCGGTGTTTTCGGTCTGCTCGACAGGCATTACTGTGTCTCCTTGTGCTGCTCGAAAATGTGCCCCCGGGTCGGCCGGGATCGGCACGATGGAAACTTCCATCGGGGTCCATGCGACGGCCTCTCGGATGCGCTGGCCATCTTCCCGCACCTCGCGCCACCGCTCGACCGTGTAGCCGATGCTGAGGCCGCGAAGCGTGCCGTCCGCGATGTCGTTCATCACCGCTCGGGCCGCGTCGTTGTCGCGGAAGCGGATGCTGACCCAGAGACCTTCGGGGCGAAGCTCGGCCGCCTCGACGATCCCAAGTTGATCGCGCGTCGAGGTAGAGCGGTGCGCATCGAGCACAGGCGCTCCCACTAGGCGCGAGAGGTCCGCTCCCTTCAGGTCAAGCCGCTCGATCACCGCCCCGCGCTTCACCGGTGCGCCGGTCGAGACGATGGCCTCAACGGTGCGCGCCTCGCGGTCGAGCGTGGAGGGGCGAAAATCGGCGGGCGCCATCACATTCATGCCGAAACCTCGCTTCCTGTTCGCTGCCGATCGCGGGCGATCTCCTCGTCTAGCTCGTCGATGTCGCGCCCCCGCGCGGCGACAACCTCCTCGCGGCTCTTGAGGCCTGCCGCGATGGCCGCGATCTCGGCGTTCACCTCCTTCTCTGGATCGATCCAGGCGAAGCCCGGCCCGATGAAGCGCACCGCGAAGAGGTCATCGTCATCGGCCGGAAGATCGCCCGCGAGCTGGCGAACCTCTATCCAGCGGCGCCAGAGCGGTCGGAGAAACTGCCCTTCGATCAGGCGGCGTTGCAGCGCTTCGGCCCGGCGGCGGAAATCGAGAAGTCCGACCCGGGCGCTCGAATAGTTTGCCTGTGCCAGGTCCCCGGTCAGCATCTCGTAGGTCAGCCCGACGCCCGAGGCGATCTCCCGGTCGATGGCGGCGAGGTAATCGACTGACTGCCTGAGGCCCTGCGGCGGATTGGTGAAGAACACATCGGCATCGGGCGGGATGACGCGCATGGCGCCCGGCTCGAGGCTCACATCGATCGCGTCCGAGGTCCCGGCGCCGAAGCCCGCCGAGCCACCCGAGGGGTCGCGGATGAAGCCGGTCATCATCGCCGCAACCTTGGCCTGCATCAGCAGCGCGTCGGAAAGCTGCTCGCGGTCATTGAGGCGAAGCAGCACAGGCGCCAGCCATGAGAGGCCACGAACCTGACCCGGAAAGAGCTGGTCGAAGATGTGGAGCATGTCCGAGGCCGGAACGCGCCGCGTCTCATAGGGCGAGAAGCCCGAGCCGGGCCGCTCGGCAAGGACATGAT
>WGBL01000239.1 GCA_015494375.1 Hyphomicrobiales bacterium
CCTCGATACGCGCGCATGCATGCGCGTGCGCTCCCGTCTCCGCCGCTCCCGTCTCCGCGGGAGGGGAGCCGGCGGCGGGGTCGGGGTCGGCCTTCTTCACCCCATATTTGAGGGCGTTGTCGATGAGGTTGGCGACCGCCTGGCCGATAAGCTGGCGCTCGCCGCGCACGCGCTGCGGCCCCGCCCCTGCTACTGCGAGCGCGAGCTGTGCGCCCCTCTCCTCGGCGGCCGGCTCATAGAGCTCCGCCACGTCGGCGACCACCTCTGCGACATCGACCACGGTCCTGTGCGCGCCTGCCGCCCCCGCCTCGAAGCGGGCGATGCTCAAGAGGGCATTGAAGGTGCCGATGAGGGCGTCCGCCTCGGCGATGGCGCGGGTGATGGCCTCGCGGTAGTCGCGCTCGTCACGCGCCTCGCGAAGGGCCGCCTCGAGGGTGTTGCGCAGCCGGTTGAGCGGCGTCTTGAGGTCGTGGGCGATGTTGTCCGAGACCTCGCGCATGCCTGTCATCAGCCGCTCGATGCGATCGAGCATGCCATTGAGGCGGGCCGCAAGGCGGTCGAGCTCGTCGTCCGAGCCGTCGAGCGCGATACGCTCGGCGAGCTTGCCCTCGACGATGCCCTCCGCGGTGCGGTTGATGGCCTCGATGCGCCTCAGCACATGACGGGAGAGCATCAACCCGCCACCGATGGCGCCGATGGCAAGGATGAGAACGCTCCAGAGTAGAACACCTTTCACAGTGTCGATGAGAGCGCGGAGGTCCTCGACGTCGCGCGCAACCACGAGCAGCCGTCCCTCGCCGAGGCGGACCGCGCGGCCCGCTGCGAGCCGCTTCAAAGGGCCGCTGTCGAGAGGCGTCAGGGCGCGCTCCTTAGATGACGGCGCGGGTTTGGCACCGGGCGGTCGATAGTGAAAGATCGCGCTATTGCGCGCGCCTAAAAGAGTTGTCGGCGCCTTGTCCAGATTGCCCGCAATCCTGCTCTCGGGGCCACGGCCGAAATAGTAGAGCCCGCCCGCGCCCGCACGGCTGCGCGCGGCGATGGCACGGGCCAGCAGCTCATCACCGCCCAGGCGATACTGCTCGAGCAGGCCCCCGAGTTCGCTCTCGATGGTAGCGCGAACCTGAGCGATGAGAAGGCCGTTAAGGCGCCACGTAAGAAAGAGGACAACCGAGCCCGTAAGCACCAGCACCGCCGCCAAGTAGGCGATCGACCAGCGGAAGGGCCGGGTTCGCAGGAGCTGTTCGAGGCGCTCAAGTCTCGGCACGGATCATATACCCTGCGCCCCGCACCGTATGGAGGAGGGGGGTGTCGAAGGCCTTGTCGATCTTAGCCCGCAGCCGCGAGATATGGACATCGATGACATTGGTTTGGGGGTCGAAATGATAATCCCAGACGTTCTCGAGCAGCATGGTACGGGTGACCACCTGGCCCTCGTGCTTCATCAGGTATTCGAGCAGGCGGAACTCGCGCGGCTGGAGCGGGATGGCCTGGCCCGCGCGCGTGACCTTGTGCGAGAGGCGATCAAGAACGAGGTCGCCGACGACGAGGGTGGTTGCGCTCTCGCTCGGCGCCGCACGGCGCGCCAATGCCTCGATGCGCGCCAGCAGCTCGGCATAGGCATAGGGCTTGGCGAGGTAGTCGTCGCCGCCCGCGCGCAGGCCCTTCACCCGATCATCGACGTCACCGAGGGTGCTCAGGATAAGAACGGGGGTCTGTTTGCCGGCCGTACGCAGCTCACCGATGAGCGAAAGGCCGTCGCGTTTGGGCAGCATGCGATCGACAATGAGAACGTCATAGTCGCTGGCAAGCGCCATCGCCAGGCCAGCCTCGCCGTCGTGGGCAATGTCCGCCCGGTGGCCGCTCTCCTTAAGCGACTTCTGCAGGAAGAGTGCCGTCTCTTTGTCGTCCTCGATCACCAGAACTCGCATGGCTTCGCTCGCACGAATGGGGTCGCTCGCACGCTTGGCGTCGCTCGCCCCGGGACGATCTTGAATTGACTGGCCCGGAGGCCCCCATTTCAAGCCACTGGCGCCCTTGAGTCTCGCCTTGTGGCTCGCCTTCTCTTTCGCCTTCTCTTTCGCCTTGTCCAGCGCTCGCCTCACCCATTTTAGGCCAACTGGATTTTGGAGAGAATGGCAAACCGTTCACAGGGGCGTGTGACGGGCGGGCGGACATGGCACCGCCGCGGGGCGCTCAGTCGGCCCAGAGGGTGTCGAGGGCAAAGGGCACGGTGGCGAAGGGCGCAACCGCAATCTCGTCGTCATCGGCGTGGCTGGCGATCAGCACCCAGGCGCCGTCGCGAAGCGCGAAGGCTTCGAGCGTGCGGGCGTCGGGGTCGACAAACCACAGGTGCGGGACCGCGAACTGGTCATAGATCTCGCGTTTGGGGCCGCGGTCGAGGCGGGCGGTGGCGGGCGAGATGATCTCGCAGACCCAATCGGGCGGAAGCTCAAACCAGGCGGTCTCGGGAAGTTTTGGCAACCGCTCGCGGCGCCAACCGGCGAGATCGGGCACCAGCACATGCTCGCCGAGGTGAAGCTCGACGCGGTTCAGAACCCACCAGTCATTGAGTTCCGGCTCCTTGCCGAGGAAGGGGTGAGCAATTGTCCTTACAAGCGCCGTATAAGCGTAAGCATGCTTGGGAGGCGGGAAGCGGCGGGTCTCGAGAGCGCCATCAATAATTTCTGCAATCAAGTGCTCCGGCACCGCCAGGAGGTCATCGTAAGTCGCCTTGCGGGTCGCACTTTCCGCCATGGGATACCCTTATCAGCCGCCCGTGACACTCATGTGGCGCTCGAGCGCCACATGAGTGTCACGGGCGGCTGATAAGGGTATCCCATGGCGGAAAGTGC
>WGBL01000240.1 GCA_015494375.1 Hyphomicrobiales bacterium
AGCGTCAGATGTGTATAAGAGACAGTTTTCGATATGGGCCCGCAGTCGCTCCGCCACCTGGGCGGCCCGCTCGGCACTGGTTCCCGGCATGGCGATCACAAACTCTTCGCCGCCCAGCCGGGCGGCAAGGTCGATCCCGCGTGTCAGGCGCTTCAACCTGGCCGCAAATTCCTTGAGCACAATGTCACCGACGTCGTGGCCGAAGGTGTCGTTGACCGATTTAAAGTAGTCGATATCGATGAGGAGAATTGAGAACGCCTGGCTGAGTGCCGAGGCATCTTCGAGCTTGGCTGCCATGTGGCTTTCGAGGTAGCGGCGGTTATGGAGGCCCGTGAGCGGGTCCAGCATGGCCTGCTCGACATGCTCCTCGAGGCGGGCTCTGAGCTGATCGGTATAGCGTTTGCGCCTGACCTGGGTGGTGACGCGGGCCTGCAGCTCGTGGCGATCGATGGGGCGCACGAGATAGTCGTTGACCCCCATGTCGAGGGCGCGCAGCAGACGCGCCTGCTCGGCCGGATCGACCAGAATGATGATCGGCAGATGGCGGGTGGCTTCGAGCGAGCGCACCTGGGAGCAGAGCCGGAGCCCGTCGGCGTGCTCGAGATCGAGGCTGACAATGAGCAGATCGAAGCCCCCCTTTGAGAGCGTCTGCAATGCCTGCTCGACGCTCGACTCGACCGTGATCTCATGGTCGGCGCAGAGCGCCTCCGAAATCTGCTCTGCCGCGCGCCAGTCATCTTCGACCAGAAGGAGCCGGCTGCCCTCGGCCGACTCGGACGCGGGCTCGAGCCGCTCATGGCCGAGGCCGAGCTTAGCGCCGATGGCCGCCCGCATCATCAACTCGTCGTTGAGAAGCTTGAGCCGGGCCAGGTTGCGCACCCGCGTAATCAGCGCGATGTCGTCGACGGGCTTGGTGAGAAAATCATCCGCCCCTGCCTTGAGCCCCTGGATCTTGTCCGAGGTCTGGTCGAGCGCCGTGACCATGATCACGGGGAGATTCTGTGTCTTCGGCTCGGCCTTGAGGCGGCGGCAAACCTCGAAGCCATCCATGCCCGGCATCATGACGTCGAGGAGCACGACGTCCACCTTTTCCTTGCGGCAAATCTCGAGCGCCTCGGGGCCGCTGCTTGCGGTCAAGACCTCGAAATAATCGGCCGTAAGTCGCGCCTCCAGCAGTTTGACATTTGCCGCAATATCATCAACGACGAGGACGCGGGCCGTCATTTTTTCGTCTTCTCCTGCCTCTCACCTCGTCGCGCAGGGCGAAGTCAAAGGATCAAATGCAATGCGAGCGCCGCCGTTTCAGGCCTCGCCCAGATATTCGCGCACGGTATCGAGGAACGTGATGACCGAAATCGGCTTCGACAAATAGGCCTCGCAGCCGCCCTGCAGGATGCGCTCCTCATCGCCCCGCATGGCGAACGCCGTCACGGCAATGATCGGAATCCGGCAAAGCTCGTCGTCATCCTTGAGCCACTGCGTGACCTCGAGCCCCGAGACCTCGGGCAACTGAATGTCCATGATGATGAGGTCGGGGCGGTGCTGCTGCGCCATCGTCAGCGCGGCCTTGCCGTCGCGCGTTTGCAGGGTTCTGTAGCCTTGCGCCTCGAGCAGATCGTGAAAGAGCTTCATATTGAGCTCATTGTCTTCGACGATGAGCACGGTCTTGCCGAGCTGCGAAAGGTCTTGGCGGTGGCAATCTTCGCCGGTGTTGGTATCTAGAGACATGACTGGGTATCTACCCGTTTGTTTGAGCTCCCCCGTCGGGCGCCAATTCCTCAGAAATGGTGCAGGCGGAGTTTGCCCGAGAGCCGTAACCAAGTCTTTAAGCGCAAAGGTTAATGCCGCGCAAAAGGCCAAAAAAGGGGGCGACAGTGGAAAACCCGGCCGTGCCCACGAGAGAACGCGCAGAGACGATCGCCATTGCCGCGCTCACGTTTCTGGCCAAGGACCTCGACCGCCTGGGCCGCTTTGTTGCCCTCACAGGGCTTGGGCCTGAGGCCCTAAAGTTAAATGCGACGCGCCCCGAGTTCCAGGCCGGGGTGCTCGAATACCTGATGACGGACGAATCGCTCTTGCTCGTCTTTGCCGCCGAAAGCGGCCTCGAGCCCACCGCAATCCGCGCCGCGGCGCAGGCGCTTCTCGAGGCGAGCGAGGCACGGGGCGGACACGGGCACGGGCAGCGAGCCGAGTAGGGGGTCGTGGGCGCCGGGCCGGGAGCGCACCAATGCCAGCACACGACAATCCACCGCACAAAGGCGAGGCGCAGGGACTGCAACTGGGGATCGACCTGGGCGGCACCAAGATCGAGGGACAAGTCCTCGACCCGTACGGTCGGGCGCAGGCCATAAAGCGCATTCCGACCCCGCGCGAGGACTACGGCGGCACCCTTGCCGCGCTCGTTGGCCTTGTCAGTTCGCTCGAGGCAGAGGTGGGGCCCGTCGCCGGCATCGGCGTTGCCATGCCCGGCTCCATCGCACCGGCGAGCGGCAGAGTGCAAAATGCGAATTCCACCTGGCTCAACGGCCGGCCTTTCGGCAAAGACCTCGCCCGCGCCGTGGGGCGCCCGGTGATGCTTGCCAATGACGCCGATTGTTTCGCCCTTTCCGAGGCCTACGACGGCGCGGGACAAGGAGCTGAGTCGGTATTCGGTGTCATACTCGGCACCGGCTGTGGGGGCGGGTTGGTGGTTGAGGGGGCGCTCGTGCGAGGCCCGCGCGCCATCGCCGGCGAGTGGGGGCACAACCCATTGCCATGGCCGAGCGAAGACGAATATCCGGGCACGCGCTGCTGGTGCGGCCGCCGAGGCTGCATGGAGACCTGGGTTTCGGGGCCGGCCCTTGCACGCGATCATCATCAGGAGACAGGGCAAATGATGACGGGCGAGGAGATCGCGCGTGCGGCTCAAGCGGGCGATGCGGCTGCGCGGGCGAGCCTCGACCGCCATGCCGAGCGCCTGGCCCGTGGCCTCGCGATGGTGGTCAATATCCTCGATCCCGAGGTGATCGTTCTCGGCGGCGGGCTGTCGCGGCTCTCGCACCTCTATTCGGAACTGCCCGACCTGATGCGGCCCCATGTCTTCGCAGAGGACCCGTGGATCGAGGTGCGCCCACCACGCTGGGGCGATGCCAGCGGTGCGCGCGGCGCTGCGCGACTTGTCGCGACGGGCGTGCAAGAGGACAGCGGGCAGGAGGCGGTCGGAAAGGACGCGCAGCAGCAGGGCGCGCAGCGGCAAGACGCGCAGCGGTAGGCAGCGGTAGGATGCCTGATGGCAAGGCACCGGTGGGCAGGGTGGAAGGGGATCGAAGGGGGGAGGACGAAGGAGTTCGGTGCCTGAGGCGCCTCAGCCCAGGTCTTTCATGGCAGGCGGAAACGGCGGGGATGATTCGCCTGATTGAGTCCCATACCGAGGGCAATTTCGCTCTCGGTAGCCTCAAGGCAAGGCCCTTGTTTGTCGGTGTTGCCCGTTTTCCACATTTTTGACGGCTTGACGAAGGCCAAAAGGCCACCACATGCCCCTGTGACGCCAAAGTTCTGTCACCGGGGCGCCGGGATTCTTCGTTAAGGAAAAACCAGCCGTACCAATGGTTTGCCTCGCAGGAGTGTGTGGCGAGGATACAACAGCGAAGCAAGGGTGCGGGGATTCCCCCATTGTTTAGAGGGGCTTAACGCACTTTGGCAGATGCTTGCCAAGTTCACCTCTGAACGGCATTATGGGAGAGCGAACGGGTGTTAAGCGGGGTAATGAGGACCATGAAGATGCGTAGCGCGGTTGCGGCGGTCGTGAGCGCCAGTCTCTTTGGC
>WGBL01000241.1 GCA_015494375.1 Hyphomicrobiales bacterium
GCGCATGGGACTGGGCAATGGCGCGATAGAACCAATAGGCAAGCAGCAAAATGACAAAAATCGCAACACGGCGGATGTTGAGAAGGAGGGGCCCCATCTCCGCGAGCTCATCACGCTCTTGCGCGGCGACAGAGCGCCGACGCAGGATGAGCGGCACGACAATGTCGTTGCAAACCATGATGGCCAGCGCCACCGAGGCGACGATGACCATGGCGGTCGCCGCCGAGAGCCCCCCGATGAAGGCGAGCATGGTGACCCAACCGGCCCCCGCCGAGAGCGGCAGCGCCACCACGAACGTGTCGGCATCGACGCTGCCACCCGGAAACGTAAGCAGCCCAGCAATGGCTATGGGCACGACGAATAGATTGATGCCGATGAGATAAAGCGGGAACAGCCAGCGCGCCAGGCGCAGCTCGCGCTCGGAATGGTTCTCGACCACTGTGACGTGGAACTGGCGCGGCAGCAGGATGATGCAGACGAGGCTCAAAAATGTCACCGTAAGCCAGGTGCCGCCCGAGAAGCCGCGGGTAAACAGGCTCGCAATCTCGCGATCGGCAGCGGCCCGCGCCCAGAGATCGCCAAGCCCGTCGAACATCACAAACGTGACGAAGAGCCCAACCCCGAGAAAGGCAAGAATCTTGACGACCGACTCGGTGGCGATCGCCAGCATGAGGCCGTCCTGATGCTCGGTGGCATCGATATGGCGGGTGCCGAACAACACCGCAAAGGCCGCCATGGCCATGGCGATGGCAAAGGCGATATCGCCCAGTGGTGGGATCACCGCCCCCGTCACCGAGCTGATCTCTTCGGCACCGATGATGCTCGTCACCGACGCCGAGACCGCTTTGAGCTGCAAGGCGATGTAGGGCACGGTGCCGAGCACCGCGATGATGGTGACGATCGAGGCGAGCGCCTGGCTCTTGCCATAGCGGGCGGCGATGAAATCGGCGATCGAGGTGATGTTCTGCGCCTTGGCGAGGTGAACGATCCGCGCCACCACGGGCATCGCCAGGCCGATCATGATGATGGCGCCAATATAGACGGGCAGGAAATCGAACCCCGATTTGGCCGCAAGCCCAACACTGCCAAAGAACGTCCAGGACGTGCAGTAGACCGCAAGCGAGAGCGCATAGATGAGGGGTCGGCCGAACTCGCTTGCGCGAATGCGCTGGCGGCGATCGCCCGCATAGGCGACGGCGAACAGAAAGCCGATATAGGAAAGGGCCGCCGCAAGGACAATCCAACCGTCGATCATCACCACACCCGATTACACCCGCTCACACCCGACTGTCAGGCCCGGCCCAGACCCGCGCGCCGCCACGGCTCCGTGGCCCCCCCACAACGACCAGCGGCACACCCCCACCGCCTCCGAAGCAACGCCACCGCGCAGGAAAACCTCATGCTGTCACGAGTTTAGAGCCTTCTGCTCACAAGGCCAACGAACAATCGCCGTCCCCGGGCCGACGCTGGCGAGGCCTGGTGAACCCCAAATGAGCAGAGCTCGGAAAGACTGATTTCGAAAATTGTCTTCAATTCAATTAAGGAATCTGTGCTTAAGTCACCTTTTTCTGTTGATCTTGCGCTGATTGTCTCGTCCCTTGCCGCTATAGTCTTTTTTATCGGTGTCGGTCGCCGAAAGTAGGCGTGCCACAGCGCCGATGGGGCACAGCACCGATGCGGTGTTATCCGAAACGTGTGGGAGGAAAGTTCCAGATCGACACATCAAGTCCAAGCCGAATCGGCCCAGACGCCGATTGGCATCCCAGTCACCTCTCGCCGGAGCGAGCTCGGACACGAACCAGTTGAAATCAAACGCCGTCACGGCTGGACGGCCCTGCTCCACAGAGCAGGCCTGGAAGTCAGATACAAAGCCCGGAACCAAGAAAAGGGGATTGCGAAACCATGAGCCTTCTCGACGAATTTAAGGACTTCGCACTCAAGAGCAACTTCGTCGACATGGCCACAGGCATCGTCATCGGCGGCGCCGTGGGCACCGTGGTCAAGTCGCTTGTCAATGACGTTATTATGCCGCCGATCGGCCTCCTCTTGGGCGGCATCGACTTTTCCGACCTCGCCATCACACTCAAGGCGGCAAGCGGCGAAGAGCCGGCGGTTACCATCAATTACGGTAGCTTTATCAACAACTTGACCAGCTTTCTCATCATTGCATTCGCCATTTTCATGCTGATCAAGGTCTATAACGCCGCCAAGGCGCAGCTTGAGAAGGAAAAAGAAGCCGAAGAAGCGGCCCCCGCCGAGCCGCCGCGAACTGAAGTGCTGCTCGAGGAGATCCGCGACGCATTGCGTGCCAAGTAGCGAATAGCGAGTAGCGAATAGTGAGTAGCGAGTAGCGAATAGTGAGTAGCGAATAGTGAGTAGCGGGTAGCGCGTCGCACGCAGCAAATTGCAAGCCGAGGCGGCGGGGAGGCATTGCGCAGACGCCTCCTCGCAGTCGTGCGGCTACGGCTGCGCGTCGCAGGAGCATAGCTTCGGCACGCGACCTTGTTTTTCATCAGGTCAGAAGCCTTTCATCGGATTCAGAAAAACTGTTTTGCAAGCCACAAACCCTCCCCATCCCCCGTCACCACCACCCCGACGGCGGTCTGTCAGCGGCACACGCCCACCGGCGGTCTGGTCAAGTATGCGAATACCATGATATAAGGCGCTCTCGGACACGCCGGCATTGCGAAGACGGGAAGGGAGATTAGGCAAATGAAGTTGTTGCCAAGCCTCGCGGTGTCCATCGCGACAACATGTGCTATCGCATTGCTCCTCTGGGGATCACCGTCGGGATCGGCTTGGGCCTCAACGGATGAGCTCCGCGACTATGGCGAGTACCTCGCCGGCGAATGCACGACATGTCATCGTCTCGATGGCACCGACAAGGGCATCCCCTCCATAGTGGGATGGGATACCGAGTCGTTTATCGAAACCCTCAAATACTACAAGACCGGCGAGCGCAAGAACGAAGCCATGGAGTCGGTCGCCAAGCAGCTCGACGACGAGATGATGAAGGCGCTTGCCGTCTATTTCGGCTCGCTGAAGCCCAAAGACGACGACTAAGCAAACACACGCCAAGCAAGGGCACACCGCGTTTGCCGTCTGTGGGTGGGGCTTGTGGCGCGGATCGTTAGGCTCGGCAGGCTCGGGGGTATTGTTTGATCATTTCGGAGCCCTGCGTGTGCCGACTGTTGTCGGCAAATGGCCGAGTGCGCCATCACGCGCCCCTGAGCACTTCGCGCACGACATCGCCGACCAGTCCCGGCAGCTCATCGAAGCGCTTGTTCATCTCCGCACGGATGGCTTGGCGATCGGCCCTGGCCTCCTCGAGACCGGCCTCTAGCTTTTCGAGCCTGGCATCAATGCGCTTGAAGTTCTGCCGGGTCTCGGCCTCGAAAGCGATGAGCTGGCGGTGAACGCCCTTCGGTTGCTCGGTGAGGAATCCGAACGAGCCTTCAAGGGCATCGACGCGCTGCTTCAAGGCAATGATCTCGGCTTCGACGTCCATTCCCATGGTCTCAATCCATCCTGAAGCGCCCTTGCGCGCATCCACACATCATAGCAACGCGGCTGCGCTTATCAACTCTTGAGCCGTGCGTTCTCGGGATCAAATGGGCTTTCGGGGATGACCTTGGCGGGATGGCGCTCGCCCAAAATCTCCACCTCGAGCTCCTGGCCCACCTCGCCGAGCTCGGGCCGCACCATGGCAAGGGCCAGCGACTTGCCAACCCGCCAGCCATAGCCGCCCGAGGTGCAGCGGCCGACAAGAGCGCCGCTCGCATCGTAGACGGGCTCGTTGCCGCGGGCGTCGGTGTCGGTGATTTCGCCCACCTCGAGAGTCACGAAACGGTTGGCGAACCCCCGCTCCTTCCAGGCGAGGAGCGCCTCGCGGCCAAGGAAATCGCCTTTGTCAAAGCGCACGAAGCGATCGAGGCCCGATTCAAGCGCCGCATACTCGATCGACAGCTCGCGCGGGACAAGGCGATAGGACTTCTCGAGCCGGAGCGAGTCCATGGCTTTGATGCCAAAGGGCTTCAATTCGAATGCCTCGCCCGCCTCCATCAAGAGATCGAAGATGGTGTTCTGCATCTCGATAGGGTGATGGAGCTCCCAGCCGAGCTCGCCCACAAAGTTCACACGGATCGCCTCAGCCATGGCGTGGCCGATGTTGATCGGCCGGCCCGTGAGCCACGGGAAGGCCTCGTTCGAGAGGTCGGCGTCCGTTAGCTTCGCCAGGAGATCGCGTGCGCGCGGGCCCGCCACCACGAGCACGCCATACTGGCTCGTCACCGGCGTCATGCGCACACTGCCATCGGTTGGGAGGAGCCGCTCGAGACAGTCGTGGTCGTGGCGCTCGAAGGCGCCCGCCGAGACGAGATAATAGCTCTGGGGGCCACGCTTGTAGACGGTGAACTCCGCGCGCACGCCGCCGCTGGCCGAGAGCATATGGCAGAGCGCAATGCGCCCCACGCGCCTCGGGATGCGATTGGCGAACAGGCCATCGAGCCAGGCCGCAGCGCCCGGCCCCTCGACGAGGCACTTGGCAAAGGCGCTCATATCAAGGAGCCCCACCTTCTCGTGGACATGGCGGCACTCCTGGCCCACGAACTCGAAATAATTCGAGCGCCGAAACGACCATCTCTCCTTGATCTTGCCGTCGGCGGTAGGTGGGGCCGTCCGCTCCTTGAGCAACACGCCCTCCTCCGTGGCTACGCGCTCGTCTTCGGGCACCTCATAGCCCTTGGGCGCGAACCAGCCCGGCCGCTCCCAGCCATAGGTGCTGCCGAAGACGGCGCCGAGGGCCGCCATGCGCTCATAGCACGGCGCGCGCTTCAAGGGCCGGGCGGCCGGGCGCTCCTCGTCGGGGAAGTGGATGGTGAAAACGTTGCGATAGGCCTCCTCGTTCTTCTCCTTCAGATAGCCGCGCGTCGCATAGGGGCCGAAGCGGCGCGGATCGACGCCCATCATGTCGATGGTGGGCTCGCCCTCGACGATCCATTCGCTCAATTGCCAGCCGGCGCCGGCTGCTGCCGTCACGCCGAACGAATGGCCCTCGTTGAACCAGAAGTTCTTGAGCCCGGGCGCCGGCCCGACGATCGGCGAGCCATCGGGCGTGTAGGCGATGGCGCCATTGTAGACTTGCTTGATGCCCACCTCTCCGAAGATCGGCACGAGCTCGATCGCCTTTTCGATATGGGGCTCGAGCCGCTCGAGGTCTTCTTGAAAGAGCTCGTATTCGCAATCGTCCGACGGCCCGTCGACATAGCAGCACGGCGCCCCCTTCTCATAAGGCCCGAGCAGGAGGCCGTCCTTCTCCTGGCGCATATACCAGGAGGAATCGGAGTCGCGCAAAACGCCCATCTCAGGCGCGCCCGCCTCACGCCGCTTGACGAGCTCGGGGTGCGCCTCGGTGACGATATATTGATGCTGGACGGGGATCACGGGCACATCGAGCCCCACCATGGCGCCTGTCTTGCGGGCGAAGTTGCCCGTTGCCGAGACGACATGCTCGCAAACGATCTCGCCCTTGTCCGTGACAACAAGCCAATCGCCCGAGGGCTTCTGGCTGATGGCGGTCACCGTCGTGTTGCGGTAGATCTCGGCGCCGCGATCACGTGCGCCCTTGGCCATGGCCTGGGTCACGTCGGCGGGCTGGATATAGCCGTCCTCGGGATGCTGGATGGCGCCGATGATCTTGGAGGTGTCGCAAAAGGGCCAGATCGCCTTGACGTCGTCGGGGCTGAGCTCACGCACCTCAACGCCGATGGTCTTGGCGATCCCCATATAGTAGCGATATTCGTCCATCCGCTCCTTCGAGCGGGCAAGGCGGATGTTGGAGCAGACGGAAAAGCCCACATCCTGGCCGGTCTCGGCCTCGAGCTCCTTGTAGAGGCGGACCGAGTATTTGTGGATCTGGCCCACCGAATAGCTCATGTTGAAGAGCGGCAGGAGCCCCGCGGCGTGCCACGTCGAGCCTGAGGTGAGCTCCTTGCGCTCGATGAGGACAACATCGGACCACCCCTTTTTCGCCAAGTGATAAAGCGTCGCCACCCCGACGACGCCACCGCCGATCACCACCACCCTGGCCTGTGATTTCATTGTGCATTTCCTCCCTCTTGCGCTTGCCCGATCCGTCGGCTGACACTCTTGCAACGAAGAGTGGTCCTTGCGGCCATTCGCGGCTCGTCGGATTGCGACCAGCTTGCGATCAGCGGCGACCCGTCATAAGCGTCACCAGCGAAAATGTGTCGTTGCGTTGCTCTCTCTGGCTCTCGCTGCGCGCCTTGCGTGACGGGATCGAATTATGCACCGATGGGCCGCGGTTGGCCACGGTGAGCGGCGCTTTTGGCAGCGGCCAGAGCCGAATGCTCAAGGTCGCTCAGATGATCATGCCAAATGGCGGCGAACGACTGATGGCCGAACGGATCGCCTGCAACTGAGAACATTGCCCTTGGCCGAGGAGACCGCCTGAGACATGCCTCGCAAGTCTGTCCAAAAGGCGCGAAGGCTTGGAGCCATCGGCCTTGCCGTGATCGCGCTGTGGCTTGGCGCACCCGCCGAGGCCGTCGCGGCCGCGGACGAGAGCCCACGGCGCGCCCCGGCGCCGGGCCTCGTCATCGCCTCCTGGGGCGGGGCCTATATGGAGGCGCAGCAAAAGGCACTCGGCCGGCCCTGGGAGCGCGCGAACGGACAAAAGATCGAATGGCGCGTCCATACGGGTGCGCTCGGCGCGCTCAGACGCCAGCGTGCCGCGGGCCGCATCGTCTGGGACATTGTCGACGTGCTGCCCCATGAGGCGCGAGCCGGCTGCGCCGAGGGCCTCCTAGCGCCGCTGCCCGAGGCGCTCCTTGCCCGTGCCGGCAAGCGCCCCCCGCGCAAGACCGACAGAAGCGGCACTCCGCATGTTGCCAAGGAAACGCCCTCGCAAGCCGATGACCTCATCGTTCCACGCCCCAACAAGTGTGCGCTGCCCTTGGCGATCTCCTCACTCGTTGCCTTCTACAAGAGCCCGCGCAAACAGGCGCGCCGGCGTCGCAAGAGGCGCCCAGCACCCATCTGGAAGAGCGCGCCCAAGACCATTGCCGACTTTTTCGACCTCAAACGCTTTCCCGGCAAACGGGCTCTTCCGCGCCGACCCAATGGGGTTCTCGAAATGGCGCTTCTCGCCGATGGGGTGGCACCCGAAAAAATCTATGACGTGCTCAAGACAGACACGGGGCTCGAGCGCGCCTTCAAGAGGCTTGCCCCCTTGCGCAAAGGGGCGATCTTTTGGCGCCGCGGCGCCAAGGCGGTTGAGCTTATCGAGAACGAGGTTGCGCGCTTTGCGCTCGGCTACAGCGCCCGCATCGCCGAAGGGGTGGCGGAGCGGGGCCTGCGTCTCGCGCCGCTCTGGGACGGCCAGGTGATCGAGGCGGAATGGCTCGCACTTGCCGCAGACGCGCCCCACAGGGCGGCGGCCCTGTCGTTCCTGCATCATGCGGCCCAGCCCGAACGCCAGGCGGCCCTTGCACTTGCAAGCGGTGGGCGCATCGCCCCGGCCCGCAAGTCGGCCGTCGCGCTGCTGGCCAAGGCCGCGTTGCGCTCAAAGTCGAGGCGCGGGCTTCTGGCGCGTCTGCCAAGCGCGCCGGACAATCTCCAGCGCGCCGTGATCGTCGATCCCGCCTGGTGGCTCGCCCATGGCGAGGAAGCGCTCAAGCGCTACCGCGCCTGGATGGCACCCGAGGCGCCCGGCCGCTGAGCCGACTGCAACTGTTCAACTGTTGCACATATCCGCCTCGTGTCTTGTCCGCCTCGTGTCATGAGCAGCGCCCGACCTTCCGCTCCTTCCCGGATGCCGACAGCACACCTGCTGCCGTGGTTGCCCCGTTGCCCCGCCCCCTTTTTGCCCGCGCTCGCACTCACTATATGCGAGTTGGGCCGCATTCTCGGAGGCTCGCTCGAGAGCTCCGATAGGTCC
>WGBL01000242.1 GCA_015494375.1 Hyphomicrobiales bacterium
ATTGACTGGTTGCAATTCCCCAGCGCTTGATCCGGGCTCTTTTTTTGTCGAGCACTTTGTCGCCATTGTGACGGCGCGGGCGCGACAGCAGAAAAACTGCCGAGACTTGGGGGCAAGAATTGGCTTGGCTGTGTGGACGAAGGCCTGGGCGGGGTCAGGTGCTGCGGGCGGCGAGGCTCACGCCCGATACGATCAGCACCAGGCCAATGATGTGAAACAGGTGCAGCGCCTCGCCGAGCAGGCCAATCGCCATCCCGGCCCCGAAGAGTGGCACCAGATGGAGGAAAACACCGGCGCGATTGGCGCCGATGAGCTCGACGCCACGGTTGTAGAAGTTGTAGGACAGGAGACTGGGGAAGATCGCCACATAAAGGACGGCCAGCACGGTCTCGAGATCGACAACGAGGCGTGCGCCCATCATGCGCTCGGCGAGAAAGAGCGGGAAATTGGTGAGCGCGGCCACGACTGCCGTAACCGCGGCGAAGCTCAGCCAATGGATGGCCGGGCGCTTGCGCAGGAGAGCGGAATAAACGGCCCACAGCACAAAGGCCGCAAGAACGAGCAGGTCGCCAATGTTGGGCCTGAGCGCCATGAGCGTTGCAAGGTCGCCGCGGGCGACGACGACGAGCACGCCGGGCAACGAGATGGCAATGCCCACGGCCTGGCGCCAGCTCACCCGCTCGGCAAAGAGAATATACGACGCGATGACGATGAGCACAGGGCCCGCCGACTGCAGGACGAGGCCGTTGATGGCGGTCGTGTAATTGAGCCCCAAGTAGGTCATGACGTTGAACAGCGAAGGGCCGGTGATCGCCAGCACGAGCAGAATCCGCCAATGGCTCCGCACGAGCGGCCAATCGCGTGCAAGATGACGCCAGGCGATGGGCAGCAGGATGAGGCTCGCAATGCTCCAGCGCAGCCAGGCGAGCGCCGCAGGCGGGATATGGCCGACCACCGCCCGCCCGACGATGAAATTGCCGGCCCAGAACAGGGGTGTGAGCGTCAAGAGCAGATAGGCGTTGGAGAAGAAGCCGCGCCAAGCACGCCCGATCGCGCCGACGGTGGACGTGTGAGCATTATGGGGGCTGTCGTCAAGCTGTTGCATTCTCCCCCCCTCGCGTCTCGCGCTCCCTCCGTCTTCCGTCAAGGAAGCCGCAGGAATGCCGAGGAATGCCGAGCAACTAGCGACGGGGTCTGGCTAGCGACCGCGCCTCAGGCGGGCGATGAGCTCGGGCGTTGGATAGGAGTCGGCGGGCAGGCCATAGTGGAGCTGCGCACGCTTGACGGCGGCGCGCGTTTGGCGGCCCAGCTTGCCGTCCACCTCGCCCGCAGCGAAGCCGCGCCGATTGAGCAGCGACTGCAAAACGCGCGTCTCCTTGTAGCCGAAGGCCGGCAGGCTCCGGGCGCGACCGAGCCGCATGGCGGGCGCGCCTGCGAGCCGGGCCGCATAGTAGGCGGCCGTGGTCGAATAATTGAGTGAGTTGTTCCACTCGAGGTAGACGAGGAAATTAGGGTAGGCGAGGAAGGCAGGCCCAAAACGGCCCATGGGCAGGAGCAGTGAAGCGGGAAGACTATCGCCTGGCAAGCTCTGCCCGTTCGCGCGTCGGACGCCGAGCCGCGCCCAGTAGCGCCGCGGGTGCTGGATCGCGATGTCGGCCTCCTTCCAGGGCAGTTGCGATGGAATGCGCACCTCCTCGAGCCAAGGCTCACCGCGCCGCCAGCCGATCGCCTTGAGATAGGCGGCCGTTGAGGCGAGCACGTCGGGCACACTCTTCAAGAGATTGCGCCGGCCGTCGCCATCGAAGTCGACGGCATGGTTGAGATAATGCTCGGGCAGGAACTGCGTCTGGCCGAGCTCGCCTGCCCAGGAGCCGATCATCTCTGCCGGTCGCAGATCGCCGCGATCGATGATCTTGAGGGCGGCAAGCAGTTGCGGGCGAAAGAGCTCGGGGCGCCGGCAATCGTAGGCGAGTGTGGCGAGCGCGGTCAGCGACTTGTCCTTGCCGCTGTTGGCGCCGAAATCGCTCTCGAGCCCCCAGAAGGCGACAATGACGGGTGCCGGCACGCCATAGCGGCGCTCGATACGGGCGAAGGTGCGGGCGTACTTGCGAATGAGCTTGCGGCCACGAACGATGCGGTATTTGGGAATGAGGCGCTTTGCGAACTGGAGAAAGCTGAGGGCGAAGATCCGCTGACCGCGGTCGATGGCGACAATGCGGCGGCTGTATTTGAGATAGGGCTTTGCGGCGCGCAGTGTGCGCTCTGAGACGCCCGCGCGCCGCGCCTCGGCGAGAAAGCCGCTGAGCCAGGCGGCGAACGATTGTGTGTTGCGGCAGTTGCGCGCGGGGGCGGCCACCGCCTCCGCCGATGCCAGACCAATGCCCAGTCCAATCCAAAGTGTCAGTGCCGTGCCCACCGCCAGAAGACGCCACCTCGGGGCGTCGGCGCCCGCTCTCCTCACCATCATGCCGTCGCTCCTGTCCGGATGCCGTCATTCCCATCAGGTCGGCCATCAAAATTCGATAGCGCAAGTGGCTGGTCACTCTGACAAAATCCTGTGGCCGGTCAAGGGCAACACGCAAATGGGATAGTGCCCCCCAACATTCGAACTAAGGCACTTCGGGCAATCGTGACGCGTTGACAGGCTTGCATGGAGGCCAGCTATATGCGGGCGGGATGGCCGCGCGCGAGGTGCTGGCAACGGGCGCCCCCGTTGCAGGAGCGGGGGCCGCCGTTGCGGGAGCGGGCGCCGCCGTTGCGGGAGCGGGCGCCGACATTGGGGGAGGGGCAAACAGGAGAGAGCACATGGCCAATGTCGTTGTCGTCGGATCGCAATGGGGCGATGAGGGAAAAGGCAAGATCGTCGACTGGCTGTCGGATCGCGCCGATGTGGTGGTGCGCTTCCAAGGCGGGCACAACGCCGGCCACACGCTGGTGATCGACGGCAAGACCTACAAGCTCTCGCTGCTCCCGTCGGGTGTTGTGCGGCCCGGCAAGCTCGCGGTCATCGGCAATGGCGTCGTCATCGACCCCTGGGCGCTGGCGGAGGAGATCGCAAGCCTCGAGGCCCAGGGCGTTGCCATCGGCCGTGACAATCTGCGGATCGCCGAGAACGCCACCCTCATCTTGCCGCTCCATCGCGAGCTCGACGGCTTGCGCGAGGCGGCCGCAGGCGCCGGACGTATCGGCACCACCAAGCGCGGCATCGGCCCGGCCTACGAGGACAAGGTGGGCCGCCGCGCCATCCGCGTGCAAGACCTCAAGAACCTGCAAAGCCTCGAAGCAAAAGTCGCCCGCATCCTCACACACCACAATGCGCTCCGCCGCGGTCTCGGCGAGCCCGAGATCTCCGCCGACGAGCTCTTTGGCGCGCTCAAGGAGATCGCCCCCAGAATTCTTCCCTATATGGATACGGTTTGGAAGCTCCTCGATGGCGAGCGGCGGCGCGGCCGTCGCATCCTGTTCGAGGGCGCGCAAGGGGCGCTTCTCGACATCGACCACGGCACCTATCCCTTTGTCACGTCGTCAAACACCGTCGCCGCCCAGGCCGCAACGGGCTCAGGCCTCGGGCCGCGGGCCATCGACTATGTGCTCGGTATCACCAAGGCCTACACCACCCGCGTCGGCAAAGGGCCGTTTCCGACCGAGCTTCATGACGCAATCGGCGAGCGGCTCGGCGAGCGTGGCCGCGAGTTCGGCACCGTCACCGGCCGCAAGCGCCGCTGTGGCTGGTTCGACGCTTGCCTCGTGCGCCAGACCATCAAGGTCGCCGGCATCACCGGCATTGCGCTCACCAAGCTCGACGTCCTCGATGGCTTTGAGGAGCTCAAAGTCTGTGTCGGCTATCGCCTCGATGGCGCCGAGATCGACCACCTGCCCGCGGGCGAAGGGGCGCAACAGCGCGTCGAGCCCATCTATGAAACCATGCCCGGCTGGTCGCAATCGACGGCCGGTGCGCGCTCATGGGCGGAGCTGCCCGCCCAATGCATCAAGTATGTGCGCCGCCTCGAGGAGCTGATCGAGGCGCCCGTGGCGATGCTCTCCACAAGCCCCGAGCGCGACGACACCATCCTTGTCCACGACCCCTTCGAGGACTGAGCGTCCGCCAAAGATAAACGATAAGGGCTGAGGGGACGGTGAAGGTTGAGGGGGCGCTCTGCCAGGCCCGCCCGGCCTTCCGGCCTTCGCTCCCGCCACACGGAGCTGGTAGGGGGCGGCGCGGAGCGTTGGGCCTCGCACACCCGGCCTCCGCTCCCACGGGGCCTCACGAGCCCGCCCGCGCGCAGGCCGCCGCTGCCCTTGCTCGAAATCTTTTGAACGCATGGCTGCGCCCATCACTTGACTCCGTACCAATATACGGGGGTTAAGTGGAGTGGATGGAGCCCGCGCCTCGCCCCCGCCTTTGTCATGGCATCGATGCTCCGATGACAGGTGAAGGGTAAGAGGTAGCACATGGCCAGCACGGCCATCATGGCCGGTCGGATGACGCCTGAGCGCTCGGGCAAGCCTTCGAATGAGCGATCCTGTAAGCGATCAGAACCGAATGGGAGTGATCAGGAGCGATTAGGAGTGAAAGGAGTACAGCAATATGATGAGCCTATCCAAAATCACCCGATGCAAATCGCGCAACCGCACCGGCATCGTCCCCGCGGTGGTGCTCGCCATCGTCCTTGGCATGCTCACGGTGCCAGCAGCCTTGGCGGGCCAGGTTTATAAGCTCAGGGTCGATGGGCTCGCTTGTCCGTTCTGCGCCTATGGTATTGAGAAAAAGCTCAAGGCCGTGCCCGGCGTCGCCAGCCTCAAGTTCCAAATCAACAAGGGGCTCGTGGTGGTGACCATGAAGGACGGCGCCACACTCAGCCGCCAGCAGGCGCAACAGATCGTGAGAGACGCGGGCTTTGCGCTCCGCGGCTTCACGCGTGGTTGAGCCCGAACGCGCGGTTGGGTCCTACTCGGTTAGTTGAGTCCTACTCGGTTAGAGGAATGGAGAGGGGGCGTTCGATGAAGGGGTGTCGGAACTCGGGCGGCGGCAAGCGCGTCCAGCGAAGGCGATGGGGCGGCGCGGGGTGCTGCCGCGTGCCCGGCATACATTGGGCCGTGCTCGGCGGTCTTGTGGCGGCTCTGGGCGTGACCCTGGGCTTGACCCTGGGCGTTGCGGGCGCGTGGGCCCATGGCCCCCTCTTCAGCGCCGGGCCCGAGACCATCTGGAAGGGCGGCACCGAGATCACCGTAGGCCTCCATGATGAGCGCGCCCGTGGCCACGGCCATGAGGAGCGCGAGCGCGAAACCTTCCTCGAGATCGAATACGGCATTACCCCCGATTGGGAGGTTTCGATCGAGCTGCCCTATACCTGGAAGAGCGAGGACGGCTTTTCGTCCGATGGGCTGGGCGATGTGGTGATCGGCACCAAGTACCAGTTTTTTGTCGAGAACCTGCCGGGCGCCCAGCGCAAGGCAGCGGTCTTCGTCAATGCCAAATGGCCGACGGCCGACGAGAAGACGATGCCCCCCCTCGGCTCGGGTGCCTGGAGTGTGCTAGGCGGGCTTGCCGTGGGCTATGAGGGGCGGCGCTGGTATGGCTTTGCCGATGTCCGCTATCGCCACAACGGCACGGGGCCGCAAGGGCTCAAGAAGGGGGACACGCTTTTTCTCGATGTCGTGGGTGGTGTGCGGCCGGTGCTCACGGAATACGACGAGCCCGACACGGTGCTGATGCTTGAGCTCAATTGGGAGCGGAGCGCGCGCGACCAACGCGCTGGTGTCACGCTTGCCGATACCGGCGGCTGGCAGTTGTTCCTCTCGCCCGTCATCTGGTGGACCTATCGCCAGGTCGCCCTCAAGGGGGGGGTGCAGATCCCGATTGCTTCCGAGCTCAATGGCGATCAGCCCGATGCCGACTATCGCGCACTCTTTGAGGCGGTGTACCACTTTTGAGGCGGTGTCCCACTTCTGAGCTCCGACGGGTTCCTTGGGGGCTGCCCAGGGCGCCTGTTTGTGTGCCGCTCACTGCTCCACTCAGTTGGAATGCGCGTGAGGCGGAGGCGCGCATGACGTGGCGCGGGGCCGCATGACGTGACAGGTGAAGGCGGCTCAAGAGGTCAGCCCCGAAATGCCGGCCAGCAGGAAGGCCGAGAACAGATAGCCGATGAGCTGGTAGACATAGAGCGCCCGCCGCGCCAGTGGGTCCTCGAGCTCGAAGGCATAGTGCGCATCGCGCAAGCGGATGAGCGGTATGAACATGTCAATGGCGTAAAAGAGCCGCGGCCGAATATACTCCGTCTCCTGGCTGCCGGTCTTGACGCGATAGCATTTCGCGCCCTCACGCCAGAGCAATATGAAAAAGAAGATGGTCACCGCGCCGACGATCCAGCTGACGATCTTGAGCGGCCGGTGGCCGAAATCGATCAGCACGCCGTAGAGCTCTATGAGTGCGATCTTCGACCAGGCCCAGAGAAAGCGCGTCGTGCTTTCGGCCCCGGCCAGAATGCTGCTCTCAAAAAGCGCGGTCGTATCCGTGAAATCATCGAGCCGCGGCCCCGCCCGCTTCATCTCGTCAAGCCTCAACCTGGCGAGTGCGATCTTGATCTCGGTGGCATCACGCCCGAC
>WGBL01000243.1 GCA_015494375.1 Hyphomicrobiales bacterium
GGCCTCGCTGGCGGCTTCAACGCCATGGCGAGCTTCGGGGCCGTGGCGAGATGGCCCGCCTGCGGGCTCGCCCCAGGGCATATCGAGGGGCGCATGAGCCCGGCACATCAACCGGCACCAACCATCACGCGGCAGGGACCATGGCAGAGCGCAACGCCTTCTACATCACAACAGCGATCCACTATCCCAACGGCCTGCCCCACATCGGCCACGCCTATGAGACGATTGCAGCGGACGCCATCGCCCGCTTTCGGGCGCTTGATGGCGACGATGTGTTTTTCCTGACAGGCGTCGATGAGCACGGACTCAAGATGCAGCAGACCGCCGCCCGCCAGGGGCTCTCGCCCAAAGAGCTCGGCGATCGCAACACGGCGCGCTTTCGCGAGATGGTGAGCCTGCTCAATTGCATCAACTCCGATTTCATCCGCACCACCGAGGAGCGCCACAAGCGCTCTGCCCAGGAGATCTGGCGGCGGATGGCGGCCAATGGCGACATCTACCTCGACACCTATGCCGGCTGGTACTCGGTGCGCGACGAGGCGTTCTATGCCGAAAGCGAGACCACGGTGCGCGAGGACGGCGTTCGCGTCGGCCCCCTCGGCACGCCTGTCGAGTGGACCGAGGAGGAAACCTATTTCTTCCGCCTGTCGGCCTATGAGGAGCGCCTGCTCGCCCACTATGCCGAGAACGAAAGCTTCATCCAGCCGGAGAGCCGGCGCAACGAGGTCATCAGTTTCGTTGAAGGTGGGTTGCAAGACCTCTCGATCTCGCGCACGACCTTTGACTGGGGCATTCCGGTGCCTGATGCGCCGGGCCATATCATGTATGTCTGGGTCGATGCGCTGACCAACTACATCACCGGTGTCGGCTTCCCCGATATCGAGAGCGCGCTGTTTGCCCGCTACTGGCCGGCGAATGTCCATATCATCGGCAAGGACATTCTGCGCTTTCATACCGTCTATTGGCCGGCTTTCCTGATGTCGGCTGGCCTCGAGCTGCCGCGTGCGGTCTTCGCCCATGGCTTCATCTTCAACAAGGGCGAGAAGATGTCGAAATCGGTCGGCAATGTCGTCGATCCGTTCGATCTCGCCAACCACTATGGCGTCGATCAGATCCGCTATTTTTTCCTCCGCGAGGTGCCCTTCGGCCAGGATGGCAGCTACAGCCACGAAGCCATCGTGGGGCGCATGAATGCCGATCTCGCCAACGATCTCGGCAATCTCGCGCAGCGCTCGCTGTCGATGATCGCCAAGAACTGCAACGGCACGCTGCCTGAGCCAGGGCCTCTCAGCGAGCGCGACGAGGCGATGCTTGCGGCGGCCGACGGCCTGCTCGCGCGTTGTCGCGAGGCCATGGCGCGCTTTGCCATCCATCGCGCGCTCGAGGCCATCTGGAGCGTGGTCGGCGAGGCCAATCGCTACTTTGCGGGCGAGGAGCCCTGGGCGCTCAAGAAAACCGATCCTGCGCGCATGGGCACCGTGCTCTGGGTGACGGCCGAGGTTGTGCGCCAGATTGCGATTCTCGCCCAGCCGGCGGTGCCGACTGCGGCCCAGCGGCTCCTCGATCAACTCTCGGTCGATGAGAAGAAGCGCACCTTCGCCTGGCTTGGCGAGAAGGGCCGGCTCGCCCCCGGCACCGCCATCGCCAAGCCCGAGCCCGTCTTTCCCCGCTATGTCGCACAGGAGGGGGCGCAACAAAAAGGGAGCTGAGAAGCCCCTGAGACCAAGCGAGAGGGCCTGGTGAGTAAGCATGAGGGTCGCGAAACCAGGAGACAGGGCTTGAGACGCTTGAAAGAATTGCGCGAAAAGAGCGCACAAGGAGCGCGCAAGAAGCAAGAAGAATGAGG
The DNA here is from genome assembly GCA_015494375.1 of Hyphomicrobiales bacterium. Classification (GTDB taxonomy): domain Bacteria; phylum Pseudomonadota; class Alphaproteobacteria; order Rhizobiales; family S144-23; genus S144-23. The sequence goes on from WGBL01000243.1 coordinate 1,847, forward strand.
CCGCCGTGCAGCTTGTCGATCACCATTGCCATCTCGACTTCCCCAGTTTCGCCGAAGACCGCGACGCCGTGGTTGCGCGGGCGCGTGCGGCGGGCATCGTGGCCATGGTCTCGATCTCGACGCGGCTCGCCGGCTTTAAGGCCCTGCTCGAGACGATCGCGCCCTATGACGACGTTTATTGCTCGGTCGGCACCCATCCTCATTATGCCGATGAAGAGCTTCATGAGCCGCTTTCGCGCATTGTCGAGGCGAGTCGCCACCCCAAGGTGGTTGCCATCGGCGAGGCGGGGCTCGACTATCACTATGACAACGCCCCGCGCGAGGCCCAGGAGCAGGGCTTTCGCCGCCACATCGCAGCGGCCCGCGAGACCGGCCTGCCGCTCGTCATCCACTCGCGCGACGCCGACGAGGACACCGCCCGCATCCTCGAGGAGGAGATGGCCAAGGGGCCCTTCAAGTTCGTGCTCCACTGCTTTACAGGCGGGCGCGCACTTGCCGAGCGCGGGTTGGCACTCGGGGGCTATGTCTCGTTCTCGGGTGTGCTCACCTTCAAGAACTCCCATGAGCTCCGCGCCATAGCGGCCGATGTGCCGTCCGAGCGCCTGCTGGTCGAGACCGATGCGCCCTATCTCGCGCCCGTCCCCAAGCGCGGCAAGCGCAACGAGCCGGCCTTTGTGGTCCATACCGCCCAGTGCCTCGCCGAGCTCCGCGGCATGGACCTTCAATCCCTCGCAGCGCTTACGACCCGCAACTTCTTTGCCCTCTACGACAAGGCGCCGCGCTCGGAAAGCAGCGCCGATGACGTCCGATGACCAAAGCGCCACTCAAGATCACCATCCTCGGCTGTGGGGCATCTGGCGGTGTGCCGCGGGTCGGCGGCCAATGGGGCGCGTGCGATCCCACCAACCCCAGGAACGCGCGCCTGCGCTGCTCGGTGCTTGTCGAGCGCATGTCCGCAAGGGGGCGCACGACGGTCCTTATCGACACCTCGCCCGACTTGCGCCAACAGCTCCTTGCGGCCGGCGTCAAGTGGATCGACGGTGTGCTCTACACCCACGACCACGCCGACCACACCCATGGCATCGACGATCTGCGCTTTCTCGCCTATGCCCGCAAGCGTCTCGTTGATGTCCATTTTGACGAGACGACGGGGGCGAGCCTTACCGCGCGCTTTGCCTATTGCTTTGCCACGCAGCCCGGCAGCAACTATCGCCCGATCGTGAAGGCGCACACCTTCGCCCCGCTCCGCCCCTTCACAATTGATGGCGCAGGCGGGCCCATCGATGTGCTGCCCTTCCCACAAGAGCACGGGGCGACGACGTCATTCGGCTTTCGCATTGGCGATTTCGCCTATTCGAGCGACTTGAAGCGCCTGCCGGCGGCGTCACGCGAGGTGCTTTCGGGGCTCGAACTGTGGATCGTGGGCGCGCTGCGCTACAACACCCATATCAGTCATCTCTCGGTGGCCGAGGCGCTTGCGCTCATTGCCGAGATCAGCCCTGCGCGCGCCATCCTCACCCATCTTCATGACGATCTCGACTATGGGCGCCTGGCCGCCGAGCTGCCCCAGGGCATCGCGCCCGCCCATGACGGCCTCGTCCTCACGGTCCCATGACGGAGCCGTGTGCGCGTTGAGCTTGCCGGGCGCGAGGCGGGTGCGACTGTCGAAGGTTGGAGGGTCCCGCGCGCGTTGAGGTCGCACAGGGTGCACGCTTTGAAGTGCGCGCTTTGAGCGCCACATTTTGAGCACCACATGCCGCCTTAGAGCATGTTTTGGCTAGATAGAACCATTCTGACGGAGCGGATTTGTGTCAGGAGCAAGCAAAGGACCGAAGGCAATATCAGGAGATATTGTCAAGGGGCTTTGCGCCGCTAATGGCGCAAATCCGCCCGTCCCTTCGGGTTTCCGATTGGCGGGCGCCCGAGCGCCGGAGTGTCCTCGACCGATGCCCCCACATCGCCCTTCGGCCACTCCGGCGCCGGA
>WGBL01000244.1 GCA_015494375.1 Hyphomicrobiales bacterium
GTGTGGGACCATTCGGCGAACGAGTCCTTGAGCCCCGCGATATGTTCGGGAAAGGCCTTGAGCAGGCGCGTGATGAGCGCAAACGAGAAGCCCAACTTGGCAATGGGCGGTATGTGATAGAGATAGAGCCGCGCCGAGCGACCGTCCAGCCCCTCGATCAAGCGGGCAAACCAGGCGTAGAGCCCCTCATCGGTCACCGCCTTGTAATAGTAGGGCGGCAGCACCAGCAACCCGCCGCAGCCGAGGTCGCTGGCATGGCGCGCCAGTGTGAGCGTGTCTGCAAGGGCCGGTGTGCCGACGCCGACCAGGAGCCGTTCGGGCGCGAGTCCGCCCTCGATGAGGGCTTCGAGCAGCGCCATGCGCTCGCGCCGGCCGAGCGACGGCCCTTCGCCGGTGGTGCCGAATGGGGCGAGCCCCGTGCAGCCCTCGGCGATGAGCCAGCGGGCATGCGCCACATAGCGCCCCTCATCGGGCGCGCCATCACTGCCAAGTGGCGTGAGCAGCGGGGCGATGACCCCGCGCAAGCCGCCGTCTTCGCCGCCCTTGGGGGCGTCTTCCGCCATGGCTCGCTCCCCTTCAGGTTGAGTTCGGGTTGAGACGCTGATCAAGCGACTAGAGCAAAACCCCATTGCGGGCCCCATTGGCCGCTGCCGGGGCCTCAGGTGGCCGGGTTCAGGGCATCGGGATGCCGTCCTCGGCCTTGGGCACATGATAGCCCTTTTGCACCGCCGGGCGGGCGGCAATCGCCTCATACCAGCGCTTGATGCTGGGATAGTCGTTCAAGTCCATGCGCTGCCATTCGAAACGCGCAATCCATGGCCAGATGGCCATGTCGGCAATCGAATAATCGCCGGCCACATATTCCACCACCTCGAGCCGATCCTCGAGCACATCATAGAGCCGGTTGGCCTCGTCAAGATAACGCGCCTCGGCATAGGCCGACTTGCCGGGATTGAACTTGACGAAATGATGCACCTGGCCGAGCATCGGCCCGGGCCCGCCCACCTGCCACATCAGCCACTCGACGACACGCCACTTGGCCTCGCCCTCCTGGGGCCAGAAGCGGCCCGATTTCTCGGCCAGATAGAGCAGGATGGCGCCCGATTCGAAGAGACTCATGCCGCTGTCCCGATCGACAATCGCCGGGATGCGGTTGTTGGGGCTGATCTCGAGGAAATCGGGATCGAACTGCTCGTCGTTGTTGATGTCAATCGGGTGGACTTCGTAGTCGAAACCGATTTCCTCGAGCATGATCGAGACCTTGCGGCCATTGGGCGTCGACCAGGTGTAGAGATCGATCATCGCAAATCCTCCCCTGCGGCTCGTCCTGCGCGACGGCTGCTCAGGCGTTTGTCTCTTGCGCGCGTGCTTGCCTTCCTTGTTCCGCGCTCCGTTGCCCAGCTTTTCCTGGTCCCAGCCTTTCCTTGCCCGGCCCATCGGCGGGCAGTACTGTTTCGTTCCATACTTCTAGCCCGGTGACGACTGCTGGCAAGGGGCAAAGTGCGAGGCGGGATTTCGGAGTGATACAAGTGTTGCGCCGGCTTGGTGCATTTCCCCAGTCGCGCGCTCTGGCAGAGCCTCATTTGCCCGCGTTCGATCATCTCCGATGGCCTTGGGCAAGGATGGTGTGCAACGGGCCGGGCCCCAGCTTGTGGACCCGCCACTGGACGGGCGCTGTGGCCGTTTCGCCATATGCGGGCGAGGGCCGAAATAATCAACCGTTTTTGATTGCTTAAAACTCAATTATGTCTTAGTGTAAGTGCAGTCGATGCGTGTTCCAAGAGCAGCACGATATTGTTTGCGGGATCATGGCGTCGCGCTTTGATTTCGCCGCGTACGTGCTTGTTTGATGGGGCATCGACTGAAGCAGACCTCGAAGAAGTAAGGCGTGCGAGGTTCCTTCCAAGAGCGGCGCCGAGCCCCGGGCTGAGCCTTGGTTCGGCGCCGCCATTTTTTCTGTTGCCAGCGCTTTTTGCTCGCCTCAGCCACAATTCTACAATTGTTGCTTCTGTGGCTCGGAAGTGCCGCCGTCATTGCCGGGCGCCGCCATTGTCTGGCTTGCCTGCCGCGATATCCCTTTGCCAGCCCATTTCCCCGCTACACTGGCATCTGCTCCGCACGTGTCAGCTCTGCACAACATCTGTTGGCTATCCCCCCTCCGCGACCAGGGCTTCGCCAATCGTGATGGCTTCATCAAGAAAGCGCCGAATGGCCCTCCTGGCGGTTGGGGTACAGGTGCGGTAGGTGCGCTGATAGCTGCGATAGCCTTTGTTGAAGCTCTCGACGAGCTGGGCGCGGCGGTAGGGCGTGGTGCCTTCTGCGCTCACCAGGTCCTGCATCTGACGGCGCCACTTCTGGCCGTCACCGGCATTGCAAAGCGCACGCAGATAGTGAATGCCGCCGAGGACCTCCGAAAGCCGGAGCAACTGCTTGTCATAGGGCTTGGCGGCTCTGTCGGCGGCGAGAGCTGTTGCTGTCGGTTGCAGGGCGAGCGCCTCTGTCAGCAACAGGGCCAATGTGAGCAACGGGCAAAGCATTGGGAATGCGCTTTGGAGCCGACGGCAACCGCTGAGCGCGGGTGAGGACGTGCTCGCGCCTTCTCGCTCTATTGTCGCTGTCATTTTGATGGGCTTTTCGTACGAGGCGGCCGGCATTATGCGCGTTCTTGCTTTTGGGATTGTCGGAGCGGAGCTCCCGAATGAGGCGGCGGAGCGGGGTTGGATTGATTGCGGGCGGCGCCTCTTCGAATTCGCAGCAAAGCAGTCATTCCCACACGCCTCATAGCCGCCGCGGCGGGTTAACATCCGGTGCGGCGCTCTTCCTTGATTGCGCGTCGGATGAGATAGTCGGGGCCTTTGGTATAGCGCGCCCGCACCTCGGCCAGTGTGGCGCAGGCCGCCTCCTTCTGATTGAGCCGACTGAGTGACATGGCGAGCTTGAGGAGGCTGTCGGGCGCCTTGGAGCTCCTGGGATAGGATTTATAGGCCTTGAGGAAGGCATCGGCGGCGCGGCGATACTGGCCCCTGACATAGCGGGATTCGCCGAGCCAGAACATGGCGTCGCCGGCGCGCGCATGGCCCGGATAGCGTCTGAGGAAGGCGGCAAAGGCCGTCTCGGCGGCGGCGTAATTCTGGTCGAGCAGATGGCCATAGGCTTCGTCATAGAGGCGTTCGGGGCCTTCCGCCTCGCGCCGTGCGATGCGGATCGGCGGTTGTGATCGCTCGTTGCGGCCGATGGCGCCCGCCGTGCTTTCGTCGTTGCCTCCTGCAATCATGCGGCCGATGGGGTCGCTTTCAAGATTTTCAACATTGCCCGTGGCCTGATTGACCGTGACCGAGCCGAAACCAGCCGCATCGGAAGGGCTCTCGGTAGCACCCATGGGGCGATCGGTTGCCCTCGGCCGGGCGAGGTCCAAGGGGGCGGCCAAGCCGCCGCTTGCATCACCGGTGCTCGCTGATGCCGGCGCACCAGCCCCTGTGCCAGCCCCTGTCCCAACCCCTGAGCCCGTCCCGCCGCCTTGGCCCGAACGGATGCGCGCAAGCTGACCGGCGAGCGCCTGGATCTGGGTCTCGACCACAGCGAGGCGCGCCGCCAGATCGCCGCTGCTGCCCACAGCCGGCAGCTCCCCGTCCCCGGACGCTCCGCCAGCGCTGCTCAAAGAAGGCGTGCCGAGGCTGCCCTCAACTCGCCCGCGGGCCAATGTCTCGAGGGTGCCGATGACGACTTGCAGATTGACGATTTGCTCCTCGAGCTGCTCGACGCGTTGCCGCAACTCGGCAATCTCGCCTTCGCGCGAGGCTTGTGCGAGCGCTGCCCCGGGGCTCGCAATGCCCATGATGCCCGTGAGGCCCATGATGCCCACGATGATCAGTGACGGTGCCAGCAACAATCTCATTGATGTGTCTGCCTCCCCGCATCAGCGGCATTTGCCGGGCGTGACATGCGCCCGGTTGCTTGCCCGCTTGCGCTCAACCGGTCGTTTCATTGTGGACCATCAAGACAAGGCCATGCAACCTAATAGGCCAACATTTCCGCTTTCAATCCGGCACTGGCGAGACTGACCGCCATCAAAGCGATTCGCCCGCAAATGGGCGATGTGCATGCGCCCAATGCCACATGGGGCGCCCGCCCGACACACCCGGCATCTCCGGCCGGCACAGCTGGCGAATGAGGGCATGGGCTCAGCTTTGGGCGCCGCGATTGAGGACGGTGACGGCGCGTCGGTTTTGCGACCAGCAGGAGATGTCGTTGCAGATGGCGACGGGCCGCTCCTTGCCATAGGAGATGGTCCTCATGCGGGCCGGATTGACGCCCTGGGCGGTGAGAAAGCGGCGCACTGTGGTTGCCCGGCGGGCACCGAGAGCGATGTTGTACTCGCGCGTGCCGCGCTCATCGGCATGGCCCTCGATGGTGATGGTGTACTGCGGATAGCGGTTGAGCCAAACAGCCTGTTTGCGCAGCGTTTCCTGGGCCGAGGGTGAGAGCTCGGTGCTGTCGGTGCTGAAGTAGACGGTATTGCCGACATTGACGGTGAAGTCCCGTCGCGTGCCCGGGCTCACGGGGCCACCGGCGCCACTGGCCAGCTGGCTGCCCGGCCGCGGCGTGTTCGAGCAACCCGCAATCGCCAAGGGGCCCAGCACGAGCATCACAGCAGCCAAGCCGGCCCTCAACCAGTTCTCAATCGGCATTGTTGTCTGTCCTCGGATTCTTGCGAGCGTATCACTGAAGATCTCAGCACTCTGATAATGATTCGTCCTTTAAGAGCTAAGAAGAGTCTAAGAGTCGCCCTCGCGCGCCTGACCAGGTCATGACGAAAGTGGCCCATTGCCTCCAACGCAGATGCCGCCCCCAGTCACTTTGAGCCCCATGCGCTTTCAGCCCCACATGCCTTCAACCCCTCATGCCTTCAGCCCCACATGCCTGCAACCACACTTGCTTTCAGGCCCATTCGCCTCTACATGCAATTGCGCGCTTGTGGTTGGGCTGCCTCTTGTGGTTCGGCTGTCTCTTGTGGTTCGGCTGCCTCCTGTGGTTCGGTGGCACCACAGCGCCAAATGCCTATAGCAGCACTTGCGCAAAATTGTGGCCGCCGCAAATCCGCTGATGGAACTCGGTCAAGCACAATCCCTTCCGCCAACCGCCCTCAATCACCCTGAAGCGATGGCCGCCAAGCCGACGCCCAGCGCTCTCGATAAGGGCTCAACCGACCATAGAGGCCTCGCCACTTCGGAAGTCTCAACCATCCAATAAGCCTCGACCACCTCGCAAACCTCAACTGCGCCATAGGCCCGACTGCCCGCCATATCTGGCCCCTGAAAGGCTCGGCCGGGTAGAGCCGGGCAAAGAAAACATCAAGCTGCAAGCAAAAGGCCGTAATGCCAACGCCGCCAAGAAGCCTATGCCAACGCTACCGAAAGGTCGCATGACGGCCCTAGCAACTAGCAAAGAGCCGCATGAGGGCGCTAGTAAAAAAAGCCGTATGCCGAACTTCCGTCCGGCAATACGGCTTTTCTAAATCCCTAAACCTGCGCGCCACCACACCCCAGCGCAACGCATTTTCATACGCGCTTATGCGCGACTTGTGGAGCGCAAGCGGTGCGAAGTTACTTCGCCACCTGCTCAGCAACCGGAACGTCGGTAGCACCAAGCTTCATGGGCTCGGCGGGAACATTCTTACCACAAGCGCCGAGTGCAGCAGCCGTGGCTACCAATGCGGCCGCGATGAGCGCGCCCTTCATACCCTGCATGGTCTTCTCTCCTCTTGCATATCTTAGGCATCAGCCATTGGTTTGCTTACCGGTCGTGCCTTATGAGATCAAGATTTTGGGCCTTCGCGAGCCGGGATTTCTTGGCTATTGATGCGAAAATGCCACGGCCATTGATCCCCTTTGACCGGGCCGCACATGAAGGTCATGGGCGGGGGGCTACAAGCCGCATCATCCACCCTTCCGCGAACGCCCGCCGAGCCAACCTGGCAGTCCAAGGTTAATGGCGCATTAAGACCCGTGCCGTTTCTGCACGCGGTTGCTGGGCAAGCACTCGGGTCTTGTTCCGCGCTCACCCATAAGCCCTTGGGCGGCTTTGCAATTGTTTGCGCAATCATTTGCGCAAGGGCGACCAGGCAGGGTCGGAGGCAAACGCCGGTGTGGGCACCTGGCGCTCATTGTAGCCTGTGAGGTCGATGGTAAAGAGCCGCGGGCCTCCGTTTGTCGCGGGGCTGTCGCGGAAAAACATGAGCACGCGGCCATTGGGCGCCCAGGTGGGGCCCTCGTTGTGGAAACCGCCCGTCAGTATGCGCTCGCCCGTGCCGTCCGGACGCATGACACCGATCAGGAATCGGCCGGCGTAGAGCTTGGTAAACGCGATGAGATCGCCACGCGGCGACCAGACGGGGGTCGAGTAGCGCCCCTCACCGAAGCTGATACGGTGTTGGCCGCTGCCGTCGGCGTTCATGACATAGAGCTGCTGGCTGCCGTCGCGGTTCGATTCGAAGACGATGCGCCGCCCATCGGGGGCATAGCTTGCCGCCGTCTCGATGGCTGGTGTGTTGGTGAGGCGCCGCATTTGCCGGGTTGCCAGGTCCATCTCATAGAGGTCAGCGTTGTCTTCCACCTGAAGGCTCATGATGATTCGGCGCCCGTCAGGCGAGAAGCGCGGCGCAAAGGTGATCCCCTCGAAGGTGCCGATGATCTCGCGCCGGCCTGTGGTGACATCGAGGAGATGCACCTGTGGCTTGCCGCCGGCATAGGACATGAAGGTGATGAGCTGGCTCGTGGGGCTGAAACGCGGGGTGATGGCAAGCGAGCGGCCGTCGGTCAGATAGCGCACATTGGCGCCGTCCTGGTCCATGATCGCCAGGCGTTTGCGGCGCCGATCCTTGGGGCCGGTCTCGTCAACAAAGACGATTTGGGTGTCGAAATAGCCTTTCTCTCCTGTCAGCCGCTCATAGACGACATCGGCGATGATGTGGGCGATGCGCCGCCAGCGGGCGGGCGGAGCGCGGAACGACTGGCCTGCAATCTGGCGCTGGGTGATCGGGTCCCAGAGCCGGAAGGCCACCTCGAGGCGGCCGTCGGCCAAGTTGTCGACTTGGCCCACGAGGAGCGCCTGGGCGCCGATCACGCGCCAGTCGGCGAACCTCGGCCGACGATTGAAATTGGTGACCCGCTCGATAAAGGCGGCGCGATCGATGGGCTCGAACAGCCCCGAGCGCTCGAGATCTGCGGCGATCACACGGACGATATCGGCGCCCTGGGCGAGCAGGGCCGGGCTTGGGCCCGTAAAGACGGGAATGGCGATGCGCAAGGGGGCAAGGGTGCCCTCTGTCACCCGTCCCTTGACGGCAAGGGCGGGTGAGGCGGAGGCGAAAAGGAAGAAGGCGAGGACAAGCGCCAAGAGGTCGGTCACAAGCCGATCTTTGTGGCGGCCTGATGGTTGTGTGCGCTCAATGACCTCAGGGGGCCGGTGTGCGCCTCCCACGGCCTTGGCGAGCCGGGGTGCGCATCCCGCCGAATTTGCGATCGTGCTACAGGCCGGGCTCATTGCGGCGCTCCTTGCGGCCCTCTTGAACTCTCTTGCAGCTCCTTTGAAGCTCTTTTGAGGCCCTCAAACTCGAAAACTGCGGCCATGGCACCAACCCCTCTCTCCTCAACCGCCGAGCATCTGGTTGGGATCGAAGGTAATCTCGTTGCTCGCCCAATCCTTGTACTTGGCGATGGGAAGATCGTAAGGCTGGCACGCCAAGATTGCGCGGATGGCGGCATTGGCGGCCGCTTCGAAGAAAGGCGAGCTGCGGGGGTTGACCACCGTTGGCGTGCCATCGACGGTGCCGTCGCGCTTGAGGCGGAAGGCGATGACGGGCACAAGATTGCCCGCCTCAAACGCGCCGACCGGCGGATTCCAGCACTCGCTGATCTGGCGCATGAAGAAGTCGAACTCGCTGATGGTCAGCCGCTCGCCGATGCCCAGTGGTTGGCCGAGTGCGGGGCGCGACCTTTTCTCTGGCTGGGCTGTCTTGCTCTTTTTCTTTTGTCGTTTCGGCCTGCCGCCGTCGGGTGCCGCATCGGGCACGCGGTTAAGCAGGGCGGCGATGCGGTCGGGATCGAACCGCGTTTTTTTGCGCCGCTTGACGGGCGGTGTGCGCTTTCTTTTTTTGACGATGGCTTTGCTCTTTTTCTTCTTCAGCTTTTTCTTTGCAGGCTTTTTCTTCTTGTCCTTCTTTGGCTTGGGCGAAAGCTTGGGGGCAGGTTTCGGCTTCTCGGGCTTGGCCTTTTTCCTGGCCGGCTCCTTGGCGCGCGGCTTGGGCTCACGGGGCTTTGGCGGCAGTGCCGCAACCTTCTTGGGCTTTGTCTGGGCAGCCTTGTCGCTCGCCTTGGGCTTGGGCGGCGTTTTGGCCTTCGTGCGAGCGGGCGCCTTTGTTGTTTTCTCGGCTGATCTTTTCTTGGGGGAGCTCTTTGTGCCCGCCTTGATGCGGGTGAGATCGGAGACGCTGACGATCTCGACCTCGATGCGGTCGATCTTGGGCGGTTTGAGTGGCTCACGGCCGCCGATCAGGCCAAGCGCAAACGCAAGGATTGCGCCATGGAGTATAAGCGATATGGCAAGCCCCGTGCGCAAGGCCACTCCTCAATCGCTTTCAAGCCTGTTCAAGCCTGCTCAGCCTTGAACCTTCAACCTTCTTCGACATTGGTCACAAGCGAGACGCGCTTGAAGCCGGCGGCGCTGATCCGCCCCATGACCCGCATCACCGTGCCATAGTCGATATTGCGATCGCCCCGCACATAGACCGGTTGATCATAGCCGCCGCGGGTGATGGCTTTCAATTTGGCGCCGATCTCATCAAGAGAGATTTTCGTCTCCTGCAGGTAAATGGTGCCCTTCTCATCGAGTGTGATCGTCAGCGGCTCCTGGGGCGAGGAAAGCTGCTTGGCCTTGGTCTTGGGCAGCTCGATGGGCACGCCGACCGCCAGGAGCGGCGCTGTTACCATGAACACGATCAAAAGAACGAGCATGACGTCGACAAAGGGGGTGACGTTGATTTCGCTCATGGGGGCCCTGCGGCTGCGCCGGCTTGCGCGGCGTCGCGAGACGGCTCCCCCTCCGATTGTCACTGCCATGGTGCTCCTCCTTGAACATGGCGGCGGCCGGCGGCCTTGCCCGAGCCCGCGCCCGGCCCCGTTTGTGCTTGTATTTTTCTCTAACGTTCAGGTTCTTACGTCGACCTGGCGCGAAATGATGGCGGCGAACTCGTCGGCAAAGCTTTCAAGCCGCTGCACGAGCCGGCCCGCATCGTTGGAGAACTTGTTGTAGAATATGACCGAAGGAATGGCCGCCAGAAGGCCGAGCGCGGTGGCAAAGAGCGCCTCGGCGATACCCGGTGCGACCACCGCAAGGTTGGTGTTCTTTGAGGCGGCGATGGCCTGAAAG
>WGBL01000245.1 GCA_015494375.1 Hyphomicrobiales bacterium
GCCCCCACAGAGGCCCCGCTCTTGGCAGCGCGCACCCGTTCGCCCGCTGACTTGCTCCCCGCGGACCTGGCATTGGCCGCGGACTTGGTGCTGGCCGCGGACTTGGTGCTGGCCGCGGACTTGGCAGCCGCCGCAGTCGCCGCACGCTTGCTTGCTATCGCGCGCTTTGTTGCAGCTTTTTGCGCGGTCTTGGCGGTGCCTTTCGTGGCACTCTTGGTGCCCATAGTGGCTGTGCGCGAGCCGGTCTTTTGCGACCTGGCGTCAGCAACCGCCGCTCCCCTGGATGCCGTTGCCGATTGGGTTTTGGTTGCTTTGGCTTTGGTAGCGGTCCTTGCCGCGGCTCGTGCCGTAGTCGCCTTTTTCGTCGCTGATTTGGTGGAGGCCTTTTGTGCCGCCGAGCGCGAAGCCGTCGTGCGCGAGGCGGCCGTCGTTTGCGTCCGGGATGCTGTGGTTGATTTCTGGCGCGAGGTTGTCTTTTTCGCAGTTGCTTTGGCAGTCTTTGCAATCGTTTTGGCGGTCTTGACCTTGGCAGTTTTGCTTTTGCTGGCAGCCATGCTTGCGTCTCACCTATAACTTGTGATTACCCAATACGTCCGGATTGGCGATCCCGCTCTCGGCGAGCCATCTGCCTGCGCTGCGACACAAACGCACAGCGCCTTAACCTTTTTTATTTTCCCAGCGCTCTTATCCCGGCTGCTCCGGTGCCCGTTTCTGCTTTCGCCCGGCACGCCTTTCGGCCACTGTCCACCCTTTTGGCCCTTGCCCACCCCCTCGGCCAGTGTCCACTCCCTCGGCCATTGTCCAAGTGTCCAAGAGGGTGCCGCCGTCCAACAGGGCGCTCCCGTCTGACAGGGGGCCTCCGCCCTCGCGGGGGGTTGCCGAGCTCGTCGTGGACGATCTTGACCACCATTTGGGGGCTTCCGCCCTCGCGGGGGTTTGCCCCGCGATCGAAGAGGCCTTGGCGCCTGGCGCACACAGCCTGCGAGCTCGGCCTCTCGAGATGGGCAGTCGAGGACCTGGCTGCAAACGAGCACGCCACAGCCTGCGTCCCGAACCTCCCCTCGGGACAACCGTCAGCCCGGAAATTCGATCGACAGAGATTTCTTTCGCTAGAAGCTCTCGAAGCTCTCGCCACTCCTGTGCTTCAAGTACATATCACAAAATAGGCCTCTTTTGAAGCCCGAGAAGCGAGCGGCCTCGTCAAGACCGCACATCAGTTTCATCAGATGTCGGGTGGCAGCCCGGTCATCGTGGTGGTGTGAGGCACCGCCGTCGCATCGGTCTCGGCACCAGGCGCCCCCGTGCGCGACAAATCGGCCCCGGGCTTTTTGGTGCGCTTGCTGCCGGGCTTGAAAATGGGCTTGGCGGGCGCCTCGAGGTCGAGCTCGTCGAGAAAGCTCTCGCGGAGCGCATTGAGCGCCTCCCAGATGGCATCGCGTGCCGCCGCCCGCTCGGGCGCGCCACACGGGATGCCAAGACGCGGGTCGAGCCGCTCGAACGCCTTGCGCATGTCATGGAGCGGCTCGTAAGGATAGAGCCCGATAAGCTTGTCGGTCTCGCCCACATTGGCATAGACGATACGCATATAGTCAATGGCACGGCTGATGCGGGAATAGGCGGCGAGATAGTCCTCGAGCGTCGAGCCGTCGCGGTCGCAATAGGCCACAAGCGCCGCCTTGGTATCGACGATCTCGCGCCATTCCTCGCGCAAGGACTGTAGGAAGGTGAGCCGTCGCTGGAAGAGGTGTGCGAGATAGGCGGCGGCAGCGGTCACGAAGATGAGCGACATGTCGCGCAAGAACTCATAGAGCGCCATGAACCGGGGCCCGCCCACGAGCCGCGCGCCTGCGGCGATCACGACAATGGCACCGCAAATGGCAAAGATGAGGCTCAGGTGATTGCGTAGCCGCCGGCGCGTCATCGTCGGCCCTCCCCGTTATCGTCGGCCCTCCCCGTCATCATCGGCCGTCCCCATTATCCTCGGCCGTCCCCAATGTCATCCCACCCGAACACCCTCTCGCGCCGGCGATTGTTAGCGGAGCGGCCCGCGCGCTGGCAAGCTGGTGATGGCGGCTGGCGCGCGCTCAACACTGCTCGGTGCCATCTCTCGGGTCCGTCTGCCGGCGCTCAGTCGTCGCGCGGCCAGCCATAGGCGAGCCGCTCCAGCGTCCGGCGGGGATAATAGAGCCGCGAGCGCGCAATCACTTGCCCACCCTTGTGGGTGAAGAACTCACGCGCCCGCGCATTGTCGGCGAGCGTCCAGGCGATGAGGCCCTCGAGCCCCCTTTCCTGCAAGCGCTCGCGCGCCGCATCGAAGAGCCGCCCGCCAAGTCCGATGCCCTGATAGGCCGGCAGCAAGTAGAGCTCGTAAATCTCCCCGCCGTAGGTGCGGTCGCCATAGCGGCTGGCGCCGAATGTCACATAACCGCAGACGTCGCCGTTCATGGTGAGCACCAGCGTCTCCGAACCCTTGGCGAGCACCCGTCCCCACCAGGCCGGCTTGCGTCGCGCAATCATCAGCGCCAGGTTGTCGCTCGGGATGATGCCCTCGAAGGTGGCCCGGCAGCTTTCGGCATAAAGCCGGGAAAGGGCAAAGGCGTCGGCCTTCTTGGCCCGGCGAATGGCGATGGCGGTGTCGGATGTGCCGGCCATGGCGCCGCCCCTCCCGGCTCAGGCTCCGAGCCGTTGCCGGCGCCTGGCGAGTGTGCGCAGGCGCAAGGCGTTGAGCTTGATGAACCCCTGGGCGTCAAGCTGATTGTAGGCGCCGGCGTCGTCCTCAAACGTGACGAGACGCTCGGAATAGAGCGAATGGGGCGAGCTGCGGCCCACCACGTTGGCGCTCCCCTTATAGAGCTTGAGCCGCACGGTGCCCGTGACGTGCTCCTGGCTCTTGTCGATAGCGGCCTGCAGCATCTCGCGCTCGGGCGAGAACCAGAAACCGTTATAGATGAGCTCGGCATAGCGCGGCATGAGCTCGTCCTTGAGGTGCGCCGCGCCGCGATCGAGTGTGATCTGCTCGATGCCGCGGTGGGCGGCGAGAAGAATGGTGCCGCCCGGGGTCTCGTAGATGCCGCGGTTCTTCATGCCCACGAAACGGTTCTCGACGAGATCGAGCCGACCGATGCCGTGCTGGCGGCCGAGTTCGTTGAGCCGTGCCAGCAGAGCGGCCGGGCTCAGGCGCTCGCCATCAATTGCGACTGCATCGCCCCGCTCAAAGCCCACCTCCACATATCTCGGTTCATCGGGCGCCTCCTCGGGTGCGATGGTGCGCTGATAGACGTATTCGGGCGCCTCCTCAGCGGGATCCTCGAGGAGCTTGCCCTCCGATGAGATGTGCAAAAGGTTGGCATCGCACGAGAACGGCGCCTCGCCGCGCTTGTCCTTGGGGACCGGGATCTGGTGGCTCTCGGCAAAGGCGATCAGGTCCGAGCGGCTCTTGAAATCCCACTCGCGCCACGGCGCGATCACCTTGATGTCGGGATCGAGCGCATAGTAGCTCAGCTCGAAGCGCACCTGGTCGTTGCCCTTGCCTGTCGCGCCATGGGCGACGGCATCGGCACCCGTCATATGGGCGATCTCGATCTGGCGCTTGGCAATGAGCGGCCTTGCAATCGAGGTGCCGAGCAAGTAGAGCCCCTCATAGACGGCATTGGCGCGGAACATGGGAAAGACGAAGTCGCGCACGAACTCCTCGCGCAGATCGTCAATGAAGATTTCCTTGATCCCGAGCATCTCGGCCTTCCGCCGCGCGGGCTCGAGCTCCTCGCCCTGGCCGAGGTCGGCGGTAAATGTGACCACCTCGCAGTCATAAGTGGTCTGCAGCCACTTGAGGATGATCGAGGTGTCGAGCCCGCCCGAATAGGCCAGCACCACCTTGTTAATCCCTTCGTTTGCCGCCATGTCGCTCTCCGGGTTATGCAACGGGCGCCCAGCTGGCACGCGTTGCTTTGGCGCGCCGCACTTTGGCGACCCTCATTTGGTGCCACAGCAGTTGGCACCCTTCCTTGAGCCCCCACGCCGGGCCCACCACCGCAGATGGCTCGGCCTCCATGGGGGCATGCGTCGCCAAGCGGTGGCCACTATAAGACGCTTGCGCGCCCGAGCAAGCGCGCGCTCGGCATTGGCCCTCGTCGCGCCCGCATGGCAGCTCGATTGCCGCTTGCGAATCGATTCGCTTGCACCAAGCCAGACAGACAACCGCGGAGTGCGATTTTCCACCAAAGACAAGGCTTTTCAGGAGTGCTCATAACATTTTGTTATAAAAAAGAAAAATTCAGATACGCACAAGCCGTCAAGAGTCCCGCTTGCAGCACTTGCAACAACACCCCAATATCGGCGCGCGCTGGCTCGGCCCAGTTGCGTTGCGCGGCGGTGCGCACAAGCAGTGGTGCGCTCAGACGGTGGTGCGCTCAGCCCGTGAGCGGGGCTCAGGGCCAGAGGCGGCGGTGCGACGAGC
>WGBL01000246.1 GCA_015494375.1 Hyphomicrobiales bacterium
GATGTGTATAAGAGACAGGAATTGAGTTTGGCATTGGGGCGCGAAAATGTGGTACATGCTGGACTGAGAGAGGGTGGCGCCACCCGGGCTTTCTCGCGCGCGGCAGAGCGCCTGGCCTGCTATTTGGAGGGGGATGAGGGGGGCCGAGAGGCGAAGCGGGATCAGGCGGCGCAGTGAGCCGCGGCTGCAACGGAGCCGCCGGTGGCTCCAGCGGTCGGGCCGCAGCCGCCGCAAGGGGCAGCCGGTGGCCACAGTGGTCGGACCGCAATCGCAAGAGGGAGCCGATGGCCACAGTGGTCGCGCCGCAATCGCAAGGGGGCGCCGATGGCCACAGTGGTCGCGCCGCAATCGCAACGGATGAGCCGCCAGCGCAGCAGGGTATGGGCCGCCAGCGCAAAGAGTAAGCGCGTGACAGGACAGGACAAAAAGACGAACACGGCATGAGCGAAACCAAAGAGAGCGACAACAAATCGACCAGCCGATCGGGCAAGAGTGTCACACTCAGCCTGAAACGCACCGTTGAGGCGGGCCATGTGCGGCAGAACTTCAGCCATGGCCGCTCGAAGTCGGTGGTGGTCGAGAAAAAGAAACGCCGCACGATCACGGCACCGGCAAGCCCTGGGCGCAGCGAGAAAAGCACAAAGAGCTTCGTCGTCGAGACCAAGAAGCGTCCCGCGAGCAAGACCGACGAGAAGGCCTCGGCGGATACCCCGAAGTCGCGTGGCGATGGTGATGGCAACCTCGGCCGCAAGCTCTCGAAAGAGGAGAAGGAGGCGCGGCTGCGCGCTTTGGCGGCTGCTCGCATCCGTGAGGCCGAGGAGAAGAAGAAGCGGGCCGAGGAGGAAGCCAAGCGCCGAGCCGAGGAGGAGGAGCGTCGGCGCCGCGAGGAGGAGGAAGCCCGCCGCAGGGCCGAAGCCGAAGCGGCCGAAAGGGCCGCCAGAGGCGATGATGCCGCGCCAGCTGAGGCCGAGCCATCGGCGGCAGCGGAGGCCGCAATAGCGGGCAGCGGCGATGGGACGCGGCTCGAGGGCGCAGAAGGTACGGAGGGGGCAGCGAAAGGAGAGACTGCAGCGGGAGAAGCCGGGATCGCAACAGCGCCCCTGAGCGACGCCACGGCCGAGGCTCTCGTGCCGCCGACAGCGCCGCCCTCGGAGAAACGCTCGCGCGATGGCGCAGCGCCTACAAGTGCGCGCGAGAAGCCGCGCAAGTCCGAGCGCCAGCCAAGCCGTCGGCTTGAGAAGACGGAGCGCCGCACACGCGGCCGACTGACCATCAATAACGCGCTCGATGAGACTCAACGCGAGCGCTCTCTGGCTTCGTTGCGCCGGCGCCGCGAGCGGGAGAAGTCGCGCGCCGCCGCCCCGCAACCGCGCGAGAAGATCTCCCGCGAGGTGGTGATCCCCGAGGTCATCACCATTCAGGAACTCGCCAACCGCATGGCCGAACGCGCCGTCGACATCATCAAGTTCCTCATGAAACAGGGCGAGATGCACAAAATCAACGACGTGATTGACGCCGACACGGCCGAGCTCATCGTCGAGGAGTTCGGCCACACTGCCAAGCGCGTCTCGGAGGCCGATGTCGAGGAGGGCCTGATCGGCGAGGAGGACGACCCCGCAAGCCTCGTGCCCCGGCCGCCGGTGGTCACCGTCATGGGCCATGTCGACCATGGCAAGACGTCGCTGCTCGACGCCATCCGCGAGGCCAATGTGGTGGCCGGTGAGGCCGGCGGCATCACCCAGCACATTGGCGCTTATCAGGTCGAGACGGAAAACGGCGGACGCATCACCTTCATTGACACGCCCGGCCACGAGGCCTTCACCGCCATGCGCTCGCGGGGTGCCAAGGTGACCGACATTGTCGTGCTGGTGGTTGCCGCCGATGATGGGGTTATGCCACAGACGGTCGAGGCCATCAATCACGCCAAGGCGGGCGATGTGCCGATCATCGTCGCCATCAACAAGATTGACAAGCCCGACGCCGATCCCAACCGGGTGCGCACCGAGCTCTTGCAGCACGAGGTGATCGTCGAGAGCATGTCGGGCGAAACCCTCGAGGTCGAGGTCTCGGCTCTTAAGCGCAAGGGGCTCGATGACCTCCTCGAGGCCATCCAGATGCAGGCCGAGCTCCTCGAGCTCAAGGCCAATCCCGACCGCAACGCCGAGGGGGTCGTCATCGAGGCCAAGCTCGAGCGCGGCCGTGGGCCCCTGGGCACGGTGCTCGTTCAGCGCGGCACGTTGACGGTCGGTCAAATCGTCGTCGCGGGCACCGCATGGGGCAAGGTGCGGGCGCTCATCGACGATCGCGGTGCCCATGTTTCGAAGGCGGGCCCCTCGACGCCCGTTGAGGTGCTCGGTTTTAACTCGGCGCCCGAGGCAGGCGATCAGCTGGTGGTGGTCGAGAGCGAGGCAAGGGCGCGCGAAATCACGCAGTATCGAGAGCGCAAGCGCCGCGAGGCGCTGGCCGCCGGCACCGGTACTGCGCGTACACTCGAGCAAATGATGAGTGTGCTCAAGGAGGGCGGTCGCAAGGAGTTTCCGCTCCTCGTCAAGGCCGACGTGCAGGGCTCGGTCGAGGCGATTGCCGGCGCGCTCGAAAAGCTCGGCACCGACGAGGTCGCTGCACGGATCATCCATTCTGGGGTTGGCGGCATCACCGAGTCCGATGTCCAGCTCGCCGCTGCATCGGGTGCCGTCATCATCGCCTTCAATGTCCGGGCCAACGCCCAGGCCCGCCAAGCGGCCGAGCGCATGGGCGTCGAGATCCGCCAATACAACATCATCTACAATGTCATCGATGACGTGAAAGCCGCCATGTCGGGGCTGCTTGCGCCCACCATACGCGAGCATTTCCTCGGCAATGCCGAGATCCTCGAGGTCTTCAACATCTCCAAGGTGGGCAAGGTCGCCGGTTGCCGTGTCACCGAGGGCCGTGTGGAGCGCGGCGCCAATGTCCGCCTCATACGCGACAATGTCGTCATCCACGAAGGCCGCCTGTCGACACTCAAGCGCTTCAAGGACGAGGTGAAGGAGGTGCAGGTGGGCCAGGAATGCGGCATGGCATTCGAGAACTACCAGGACTTGCGCAAGGGCGATGTCATCGAGTGCTTTCGCACCGAGGAGGTCAAGCGCACGCTCTAACGCTCGTCAGCGGTCGTCGCGAATGCTGCATGGTCTCGCTTCATTGGGGGCGGTGTCTTATCCCGCTCAATGGGTGACCGTGTCTGTTTTTTTGAGGCTGGCGAAAACGACCACACCAAACACAAGAAAATAGATGCGCTGCCCCCAATCTGTCCGCTTGAATGTTTTCTTGTCTCCTCTTGGGAGGAGTAGGAGGAGACCAGAATAACGGAAAACCGCACAGCACAGGCCCTCAGCCTGGCGATGACGTTGAAGAATGAGGGCCTCGCTCTCCGCTTTACGTCATGCCCGGGCGTGACCCACTGCTGTCCGGTAGATTTTTCTGGACAAGGCGCATGGTATTGATTCTGCGCCGCTTCCGGATGGTTCGCGCATTCGGGACACGGTACGATGCAACGTTGACCCGCGATTGGTTGGTCCGTCCACCGGCCAGTTTTATTCCTCCCTTGCATGTTTGGGACAGGCCGAATCAGGCAAGGATTCGGCCGGGATGGTCGGGTTGGCCAACCCGACCATCCCGGGCGGTGAGGACCGTATCACCCTTGGGGTATGAGCCCCGTCGGGGAG
>WGBL01000247.1 GCA_015494375.1 Hyphomicrobiales bacterium
CATTGCCCGCCCTATGAGCGTGCCGCACCGACAGCTGCCGAATGAGCTGGGTAGACGCAGGGAAGCAGGGGAAAAGAAGAAAGACGCAGGACAAAAAGAAGAAAAAAAGAGAAGGAAAAAAGCGAAGGAGAAGGCGCGGGGCATGACGGCCGAGAGGTCAAGAGCGGGGGCGAGGATGCTGTGAGCAAGGCGGCCGACAACAAGGCCCGCAGGCGGGCCGAAAAGATGGCCGGCAAGCGGACAGAAGAGGAGGCCGGTGAGGCCGGCCAGGCGGGCCCGCCCGCGCGCCGCCCGCAGACGCGGGGCCGCACGCAATCCCGGCCCGACGACAACCACCACCGCGGCCATCGTGAGCGCTTGCGCGCGCGCTTTCGCGAGGCGGGCGGGGCGGCGCTGCCCGACTATGAGCTGCTCGAGCTTGTGCTTTTCCGCGCCCTTCCGCGGCGCGACACCAAGCCCATCGCCAAGGCGCTCATCGCCCGCTTCGGCTCGTTCGCCGAGGTCATCAACGCGCCGCCCGAGCGCCTTGCAGAGGTCGCTCACGTGGGCGAGGCGGTCATCGGCGAGCTCAAGCTCATTCGCGAGGCGGCACTCAGGCTCATCAGAAGCGATGCCGTGGAGCGGCCGCTCCTGTCGTCGTGGGACAGGGTGATCGACTATTGCCGGGCGGCGATGGGATTTGAGACGCGCGAACAGTTCCGCATCCTTTTTCTCGACAAGCGCAACCGCGTGATCGCCGATGAGCTGCAACAAACAGGCACTGTCGACCACACCCCGGTCTATGTCCGCGAGGTCGTCAAGCGGGCGCTCGAGCTTTCGGCCACCGCCATCATCCTCGTTCACAATCACCCCTCTGGCGACCCCACGCCCTCGCGCGCCGATGTCGAGATGACCAGGCGCATCATCGAGGCGGCCAAGAACCTCGGAATCGTCGTTCACGATCACATCATCGTCGGGCGCGAGGGCCATGCCAGCCTCAAGGGGCTGGGGCTCATCTGAGGCGCGGGTGCGGTCGAGGCGCGGCAAGCGATGCTCGGGCCGCGCAACTGAGGTAATGACAAGCCTGTCATCTGACACCTGAAACCCGATACCCGACACCTGAGTCTGGCACCTGATACGTGACACCTGACACCTGAACCGCGCCTGGCTCGGAGCAACCCTCAAGTCACGCAATGGGTTGATGGCAGTCATGGCATCGACAGAGAAGCGCGAAGGGGCGGGTTGAGGTGCGAGGAACCGATCGAGGGGCGAGAGGTTTGGCCGAGACACGCAAGGAAGCGGGCGAGGAGCTTGAGGCGCTGCTTGCGCGCATTCGCGCCTGCCGGGTTTGTGTCGAAAAGCCGCAAGGGGCGCCGCTACCTCACGAGCCGCGCCCGGTGCTCATTGCCTCGGCCACGGCCCGGTTGTGCATTTGCGGCCAGGCACCGGGCACGCGCGTGCACGCCAGCGGCCGGCCGTTTACCGATCCTTCGGGCGAGCGCCTGCGTGCTTGGATGGACGTAAGCGCCGAGGAATTCTACGACGCGCGCCGCATCGCCATTGTGCCCATGGGATTTTGCTTTCCAGGACTTGACGAAAAGGGTGGCGACCGGCCGCCCCGCCGCGAATGCGCGCCGCTCTGGCGGACACGGCTGTTCCGTGCGCTCAGGCAATTGGAGCTTGTGCTCCTTGTCGGCTGGCATGCCCAGCGCTGGCACCTCGGTGCGCGCGCCGGCCGCAACCTAACCGAGACCGTGCGCCGCTGGCGCGCGTACCTCGAGCCGCCGCAAGTTGAAGGCTCGCTTGATGGTGGTGAGCCCCATGAGGGCCCGCGCGATGGCGCGCCGAGAAAAGAGAGTACGCGCAACAAAGCACCGCACCACGCGGGCCCGCGCTATCTGCCGCTGCCTCACCCCTCCTGGCGCAACAACGCCTGGCTCGCGCGCAACCCGTGGTTTGCAGATGAGGTTCTGCCGCGATTGCGCATCGAGGTGCGTCGCATCATTGGCGAGGGCGAGCGCAACTGAAATCTCCAGCAATCGAGAATTCGAATCGACGAATGGGAGCGCATCAGGCGGCCGCGCGGCGGCCAGGCGTGAACCGCGCCGCTTCCGCCGCCAAATCGTCGGTGATGACCTCGGCCAGATCCTCGAAGCCTGCCGCCCGCAATTGCCGCATAACCACATCGAGCGGGCTCCAACGCACACTTGCCAGCGCCCACAGCATGGCCGAGCGGGTGCCGGACTTGCAATAGGCGAGTATGGGGCGCGGCAGGCCGGCAAGCGCCTCGGCGGAACAGGCAATCACCTTGCGCTCGAGAACATCACAACACGAAACCGGCAGATAGCGAAACACCAGCCCCAAACGACCGGCGAGAGCGCGCGCCTCGCCCGAAGCCACCGACACACCGGGCTCATCGTCGGGGCGATTGTCGATGATTGTGCGAAAACGTCGGCGCGCCAGAGCTCCGAAGTCCTCGGCCTCGAGTTGCGGAGCGACCGCAAAATCGGGCGTAATGTAATGGATCGTCACCATGACGGGCGCTCCTTAGATCGAAATTCGGGCTGTTGACGGCGTGCGAATTCCCCTATGGTTGCCAGTGGCTGGCACCGAGAGCGCTCTCATTCGCACCCTTCGGGATTTCTCGCCGGGTGCCTCGATGGCCCTCGGGGCGCCCATGGAGAGAGCACAATGATCACCGGGCGCCGCGGCACCGCATTGCTGGCCCGATTTCTGCTTTTGTCCCTTTGGCCATCAAGATGGCGCACCCAGGCGTTGTTGGCAAGTGGGGAGCTGACAGATTTTAGAAAATAAACCTAGATGAATGGAATAGGTTGCGTTTGATAGGAAATTCATTTCATATTGCTTCGATGTTTAGAACGAGAATCGCGAGGCGGGCATCATGTTCGACGCAATGGACCTGAAGATTCTGGCCATCCTCCAGGAGGATTGCACCATCCCCGTCGCCGAGATCGGCAAACAGGTGGGCCTTTCCACCACGCCGTGCTGGCGACGCATCCAGAAACTGGAGGAGGCCGGCGTCATTCGCCGTCGCGTGGCACTCCTCGATCCCAGAAAAGTGAATGCGGGCACGACCGTCTTTGTCGCCATCTCCACATCCACCCACAGCGAGGAATGGCTGGAGCGATTCCATGCCGCGATCCGCGACCTTCCGGAGGTGGTGGAGTTCTACCGCATGAGCGGCCAGGTGGACTACTTGCTGCGGGTGGTGGTCTCTGACATCCCGGCCTATGACGCTTTCTACAAGAAGCTGATTTCGCGCATCGAGCTCTCGGACGTAAGCTCCACCTTCGCCATGGAGCAGATCAAGTTCACCACCGCCCTGCCGCTCCACTTTGCGCCGAAGCGTTAGGCTGTAGGCGGGTGGCAAGAGGGGCGGTGGCGGGCGCCTCGAGGCAGACGCGGAGGCGGAGGAAGAGGGTGGCGGACGTGGCCATCGGAGAAGACCGCGGCAGGCGTAGTCATGGGAGAACACCGCGGTGGGCATGGAATGGGAGAGGATACGGCAGCGGATGTGGAGGTGGCGGCGGGCGCAGCCGTGGACGTGGAGGCAGGGGCGAAGGCCGTGGGCAAAGCAACGACCGAGGTCTGGTTCTATCACCTCGAACGCGCGCCGCTCGAGCGGGTCTTACCGACACTGCTCGAGCGCACGCTCGCGCGCGGCTGGCGGGCGGTGGTCCAGGTGGGATCGAAAGCGCGCCTTGCCGAGCTCGATGAGCTTCTCTGGACCTATCGCGACGATTCCTTTCTGGCCCATGGCACACCCCGCGATGGCGCCGCCGCCCATCAGCCGATCTATCTGACAACGGGCAGCGAAACCCCCAATGGTGCGCAGGTGCGGTTTCTCGTCGAGGGTGCCGAGCCGGGCGATCTCGGCCCATTCGAGCGAGCGATCCTCATATTTGATGGTCGCGATGAGGCGGCGCGCGAAGCGGCAAGGGCGGAATGGCGGGCGGCCGAGGCGGCCGGCCACAGCGTGACGTATTGGCAGCAGGACGAAGCCGGTCGCTGGCAGCAGAAAAAGTGAGGGGCGATCGTGCGCGACAAACGTTCCAATGACACGAAAAATTCCAATGACTCTCTGCACGACAGGCCGGCAAACAAAGCAAAGCCTCTTCCCACCGCCGGGCCGTCCGCCGAAGGCGCCAAAAGCGCTGACGCTGACGATGCCAAACGCGCGGAATTGCGCCAACAAGGCCGCGTGTGGGCTCGCGAGCTCGAACAGGCGGCGCGCGCCGAGGGCCGTCCGTTCGGCTGGTTCGAGGCGCTCTATGCCCGGGCCCGGGCCCGCGGCGAGGCGGGCTATGTGCCTTGGGAGAGGGCGGCGCCGCGTTTTCGCTTGCGAGCGTGGCTTGCCGAGCATCCAGGCCATGGCCGACCCGCCATCGACATCGGTTGCGGGCTCGGCGACAATGCCGCCTGCCTCTCTGAAGCGGGCTGGGACGTCACCGCTTTCGACATATCGGAGACGGCGGTGGCCTGGGCCAGGCAGCGCTGCGGGGAGCGGGGCGCAGCGCGCGTGCGCTTTGTTGTGGGCGACCTGTTCGCGCCGCCTGAGGCGTGGATCGGCGCCTTTGATCTCGTCCACGAAACCTACAACCTCCAGGCCATGCCCCTAGAGCGGCTCGAGGAGGCCATGGCCGCCATCGCCCGGCTTGCCAGGCCCGGCGGCACGGTGCTCGTTATCTGTCGGGGGCGCGATGAGGACGAGGCGCCTGAGGGCCCGCCCTGGCCGCTTGCGCGCTCTCAGCTCGCGGGCTTTCAAAGGGCCGGGCTCAAAGAGGTTCTGTTCGAAGAGTTTCTCGACGAGCGCGGGCCTGAGCCGATCCGGCATTTTCTGGTCGCATATCGGGCATAACTGGGGAGTCGTCATGCACCGCTGAACCCTTTTGCACTACCGAGTTCTTGTTCGCCATCGGGATTTATCCGCCGCTTGTTGTGCCATAATTCTCACGCCATCATCACGGACTCTTCAAGTTCTCTTCGATATTCATGGAGTCCATTTACTGGCCTCGACGCGCGCTTTGAGAGCGGTTTTTCAAAGGCCCCCGATTTGGCCGCGCAAGGCGAGCGAGAATCTGGCAGACTTAGCGCATGCTTCGTGTCGAACATCTCGCCGTGCGCGGGCTGGCGCCGATCTCGTTCGAGCTTCCGGCGGGCCGTTGCCTTGTCGTCGAAGGGCCTTCGGGGAGCGGCAAGACCTCGCTGTTGCGGGCGCTGGCCGACCTCGATCCGGTCGAGGGATTCATTTTCCTCGATGGTGCCGAGCGGCGCGAGGTGCCCGGCCCCGAGTGGCGCCGGCTGATGCGCTATGCCGCTTCCGAGCCCGCCTGGTGGGGCGCGACACCGCGCAGCCACTTCGCCCCTGACGCCGAGACCGATCGCCTGCTCGCCGCCCTCGGCCTCTCCCGGGCGATGCTCGATCAGCCGGTTGCCGAGCTCTCGACCGGTGAACGCCAGCGCCTGGCCCTTGCCCGGGCGGTCGCCGACGGCCCGCGCATCCTCCTGCTCGACGAGCCGACGGCTTCGCTCGACGCCAAGTCCGCCGCGCTTGTCGAGGCGCTCATTGTCGGGCAGCTCCAAGCAGGCGTCGGAGTCGTGCTCGTCACCCACGATGGCGCGCAGGCGCGCCGGCTCGGCCATTTCGCTCTCCAGCTCGACAATGGCACCACTGGCGCCGGTGATCCTGGTCATCGCCCGACATTGGTCACCAACGCCGAGGGCCAGTCGTGTCAGTCATGATTATTCGACCATGACATGAATGGTGCGATCATGAACGGTTATGTGGCGCTCAGCTATCTCGATCTCGCCATTGCGGCCTTGCTGGTGCTGCTCAATGGCGCGCTCTCGATTGTCTTTCGCCTGGGGCTCGAGCGCACACTGCTGCTTGCGACCGTGCGCATGGTCGTCCAGCTCGGCGCGGTCGGCTTTGTCTTGAAGTTCATCTTCGCCCAGACCTCGCCCCTCTGGACGCTGGCGCTGGCGCTCGTCATGGTGGCCATTGCCGGCCGCGAGGTGTGGGCGCGCCAGACCACGCCCTTTCGCGGATGGTGGGCCTATGGGCTCGGCACGGCAACGCTGCTTTTTGTGGGCACACTGGCGACCGGTTTTGCGGTCGGGCTGCTCATTGCGCCCGAGCCCTGGTACGGGCCGCGCTTTATTCTCCCCATCCTCGGTATGATGCTCGGCAACACCCTGACCGGCGTGAGCCTTGCGCTCGAGACGCTCACCACCATTGCGCGGCGCGAGCGGGCGGCCATCGAGGCGCGCATTGCACTTGGCAGCCCGCGCATGGAGGCGCTCTCGGGCGCCATGCGCCAGGCCATGAAGACGGGCACATTGCCCATCATCAACGCCATGGCGGCCGCGGGCATCGTCTCGCTGCCGGGCATGATGACGGGCCAAATCCTCGCCGGCATCGACCCGGTGGAGGCGACCAAGTATCAACTCTTGATCATGTTCCTGCTGGCCGGGGCGACGGCGCTTGCGGTCCTACTTGCCACCCTTGCCGGGGTGCATCTGCTGACCGATGAGCGCCACCGCCTGCGCCTCGATCGCCTCCATTTGCGCAGCGATTTGTAAGGCCTTGCCGACAAGGCCACGTGGTGAGGCGCTGGCTCACTCGGCCCTCAGCCGCTACCGCGTATATGCCACGAGCCTAGTCGGGTATTGGCAAAGACGAGCTTGCGCTCGGCCACGGCCTCGCCGCCGATCGGGGCATGCAGCAGCTTGCGCGCCTCGACGATAAAGACGCCACACAGCGCCGGCCATAGCCCCGCCCCCAGGCGCTCGATGGTTGCAGCCGAGCGAGCGAGCGGCCCGAGCGGAACAGGTGGGACATGGAGCGCAGGGGCAATCTCCAGGATATCAAGCAGAACACCGCTCAAAAGGGCGCGAAGTTGCGCCCGGCTATAGGGGCGGCCGTGGCCGAAGGGTGTTCGGTCGCTGCGGCTCCAGAGGCCGCGGCGGTTGGGCACGAGCAACAAGAGC
>WGBL01000248.1 GCA_015494375.1 Hyphomicrobiales bacterium
CTTGCGCTCCGAGACCTCGCTCATTCAGACCATCGGGCGGGCCGCGCGCAATGTCGAGGGGCGTGTGATCCTTTATGCCGATCAGATGACGGGCTCGCTCGAGCGCGCCATCGCCGAGACCGAGCGGCGGCGCGAAAAGCAGCTCAAGTACAACGCCGAGCATGGCATTACGCCGGAGAGCGTAAAGGCGCGCATCGACGACATTGTGGGCGAGATTGCGGGCGCCGACTATGTGACGGTCGATGCGGGCCTTGCCGACGTTGCGGGGCTCGCCGAGGAGGGCGGCCAGTCGCTCGCCGGCCACAATCTCGAGGCGGTGATCGCCGATCTCGAAAAACGCATGCTCGAGGCGGCCGCCGATCTCGAGTTCGAGGAGGCGGCGCGGCTCCGCGATGAGATCAAGCGCCTGCGCGAGACGCAGCTTGTCATCGCCGATGATCCCTTGGCGCGGCAAGCGGAGGTCGTCGCCCGCGCCGGGGCGTTTGGTGAACACATCCCGGGCCCCCATAAGCCGACGCTCGATGAGATGGGGCCCCATGCCTCACTGGCGGTGCCGCGTGGTGGGGGTGCTGCCGGCAAGCCCGCCGGAAAGACGGCCGCCAGCGGCCCGCGCCCGCGCTCGACCGCCGGCAAGGCGCGCTCGAACCCGCGGGCCAAGCGCAAGAGGAAGCGCCGCTGAGAGCGTTGCCGCTTTCACGTATTCACCTATTGGCATTGACAAAGGGCATCGCGCTGTCGGGCGCTACGCGCCATAGCGGGCCAGCGCCTCGGGAGTGTCGATGTCGATAAGCACGCCGTCGCTGTCGGCGGCCACCTCCACCACGCGCTCCTCATGTGCGCCAATGAGATGACGGGCGCCCGTGTCGCCCTCGATGGCGCGCATCTCGTCAAAGAGCGCCGCCGGCCAGAGCACCGGGTTGCCGCGGCGGCCGCCCCGGACCGGCACACAGATGGCCTCGCCGGCGTTGTCGATAAAGGCCGCGATGAGGCGGTCGATCACCGCGCGTGAGACGCCCGGCATATCGCCAAGGAGAATGAGCGCCCCCGCAGGCGGCGCCTCGCCCTGGTCCATGGCGGCGAGGGCGTCGAGCCCGGCCCTGAGCGAGGTCGCAAGCCCCTTTTCATAGTTGGGATTGTGGGCGAATTGGCAATCGAGCCCCGCCAGCGCCTCGCGAATGCGGGCGGCCTCGTGGCCGGTGACGACAATGCGGGGGGCGGCGCGGCTTACGCAGAGGGCCCGCACAACGTGCCGCACCATCGCTTCGCTGCCGACAGGCGCGAGCAGCTTGTTGCGCGCGCCCATGCGTGTCGAACGCCCGGCGGCGAGCACAATGCCGCCAACGTATAAGGGACCGCCAACGTGCGAGGAAACGCCAACGCGCAAGGGCCTGGCAACGCGCGAAGCGCCGGCAACGCGCGAAGGGCCGGCAACCCGCAAGGGGTGCGCCGACGCCCGCTGCCCAGGCGGTGGGCGTTCGCGTGGTTGCGGCCGGCTCGGGATCTCCTTGAGCAGCCCACCAAGGGCCATGGCGGCGATCTCCTGCCGGCCCACCTCGAGCCCGGCCGCAAGGCGTTCGAGCACAAGATCGAAGCCATTGGCACTCAGCGAGGCCGCGCAGCTCGGTGCGCCGATGACATGGGCGCCTGCGAGTGCGCCAAGAAGCAGCAGATTGCCGGGATCGACCGGCAGGCCGAGCTGCCGGATCGCGCCACCGGCCTCGACCAGCGCGGCGGGCACAACGTCTTCGCGATCGACAATGGCCGAGGCTGCGAAAACGATCACCAGATCGAGCCCCTCACGGGCCATGTCCTTCAAGGCCCGCGCAAGAGGCGGCGTCTTGTGCTCGGCGCGGGTAACGATCTCGAGGCCGACGCCCAGGCGCTCGAGCCGGGCCCGGACGGCGCGCTCGCGCTTCTCGAGCACCTTCTCGCTCGCATTTGCGCCTGTGGTGAGCAGCAACCCGGCGCGCTGAGCGACAAATGGCCTGAGCGCAAGCAAGTCCGACGGAGCCTCCGCCAAGAGCGCCTCGGCGCGCGCCACCACGGTCTCGGGAATGGCGAAGGGGATGATCTTGGCGGTCGCCACCAGCTGGCCGCTCGTGGCCCGCGAAAAGTTGTGGAGCGTGGCGAGCGTCAGGCCCTCGTCGATACTGTTGAGCGCCGTCAGCAGTGCGGCATCCACTTGGACGAGGCCGCTCTCGACGGCGCGCAGGTTGACGCGGCCCGTAAAGGGCGGGTCGCAAAGAATGCCGGGGCCCGCCGCCGCCCGCGCCAGGCGCTCGGCCGCAGCGTCCTCGGGCACATCCCCGGGCTCGAGACGGGCAACGACCACCCTCGCCTGGCCTGCGGCGCGAAGACGGGCGATCTCGTCGGCACCAAGTCGCGTGCCCTTCTTGATGACCCCGGCGCCGGCGTCGAGCGAATGAGCGAGGATGGCGCCCTCGGCTTCATCGATTGCTGTCGTGGCCAATTTCACAATGCCCGAACTCCGCGATGCCCAACCCTACGATGCCCGATCTCACGACGCCCGATCTCACGATGCCCGTACCCCGCACCCCGTGGCCGGCACCCCAGGCGATTCATTGCAGACCATGGCAAACCGTGCGCACACCAAGGATATTTCAGACCAAGAGCCTTCTCGCAAGCGCTTGCTTGCGCAAGCACGCGGCGGGCCAAAAAGCAGATGGGCGCGAAGGCGCGCCTTTCAGCTGAGCGTCGAAACCTTGGCGCGAAGGGGCCCATCGAAGCCGCGCGTGCGGCGGGGTCGGCATTGTCACTGACTATGCAGCGCTTATTGCGCGATCGAAGCCGCGCGTGCGGCGGGCTTGGACGAGGCCAGAGTAGCGCTCGGCGGCACCCGGTGCGAGCTCGGCCACAAGCAGCCGGGCGGGATCAACGGGCCCCGGCAGTGCGATCCGACCGGGCGACAGCGATGCAAAACCAAGGGGGCCGTAGTAGCTGCGATCGCCAACCAGCACGACCAGCGTGGCACCGACCTCGCGCGCCGCATCAAGGGCTGCCTCGACAAGCCGGCGCCCAAGCCCCCGGCCCGCCTGCTCAGCAGCCACCACGAGCGGGCCGAGGAGCAGCGCGCCCGGCAGGCCGCCGATGGTGATCTCGGTCATGCGCACCGAGGCTATGAGCGCCTCCCCAAGCCATGCCACCCGTGACGCCGAGGACAAGTCATGGCCGCCTTCCCGCACCCGATAGGCCGTGCGGGCAAAGCGGCCGGGGCCGAAGGTGCGCGCCTCGAGGGCGGCCACCCGGGCGAGGTCCTGGGCCCGGAGTGGCTTGATGAGGGAGTCGAGAGGCTGGGGCATGGTTTACCTTGGGCGTGGCGGGACGTGCGGTCATTGTTAGAGTAGGATTTGAGATTGCTGGAACAGCAGAATAGCCCAGTACGGTGCGGTTTGCACCGACCGGCACAGGGGGTCGCCCGCCGCCACAGCGCCGCAAGTACCGTCGCCAATGCTGCAGCAACGATTGTGCGGCAACGGGGCGCAAATGTTTTGCCGTCTCAAGCTGGCACTTGGGGCCTCAATGGCATATATTAACAATCAGGACGGAGCTAGGCCCAGCCCGGGCGCAGCCCGAATGAACGCCGGGCAAACGACGGCAAGCCGGCTTGGCGACACACCGCTGCAGCTTGGCGTCTCGGCGCTGCAGATTGGCGTCACAACGCTGCAGCTTGGCGTTACAGCGCTCTATCTCAATAGCAGCTGAATTGATTGCAGTTGATCAGTTGCTCAATTGGGGCCGGCAGATGCCGGTCGTTTTCTGGGGCTCGATAATGCTCAAAATGAGTATATAAGCCGCCAAGCATTATGAATGGGCAGTCGAGAGGACTTGGGTTCAGTTGGCCCATCCGAGTGTCGATAACGTGCTGGGCCTGTTCACTGGGCCATGGCCCGCCGCGCTCAGTGGGCTCGGAGAAAAAGCGCGGAGAGTTTGAGTTGTGGTTGCTGCGAAGGAGGGTGGCATGACCACTCCACAAGGCGAAATCGCCAACGACGGGAAGCAAGATGGGCTCCAGGCCGGGGCAACTGGGCTCGCGGGCGGGGGCAAAACAGTGCAGAACAGGGGGCGCGCGCCGCAGACACGCGCTGCTCAGGCACAGCCTTTGAAGATGCCCGACCTTGCTTGGACACCCGAGGTCGAGCGCGCCACCGCCCATCTCTATGAGCGCGTCAAAAGCGTGATCCCTGCGATTGAATGGCCGGCCCACGCGCCGCTCATTAAGGCGATCAACGACCTCAAGAAGGTGCGCAATGCGGTCATATTGGCGCACAACTACATGACGCCCGAGATCTTCCACTGCGTTGGCGATTTCTCGGGCGACTCGCTTCAGCTCGCCCGCGAGGCGGCCAAGGTAGAGGCCGAGGTCATCGTGCAGGCGGGTGTCCATTTCATGGCCGAGACGGCCAAGCTGTTGAACCCCGACAAGACCGTTCTCATCCCCGATCCCGAAGCCGGCTGCTCGCTTGCCGAATCGATCACCCCCGCCGACGTCCGCGCCCTGCGCGAGGCCTACCCGGGGGTTCCCATCGTCACCTATGTCAACACCTCGGCCGCCGTTAAAGCCGAGTGCGACATCTGCTGCACCTCGGCCAATGCGGTGAAAGTGGTGGAATCGCTCGGTGCGCCGCGGGTGCTGCTCATCCCCGATGAGTATCTGGCGAAATACGTGGCCTCCAAGACCGATGTCGAGATCCTCACCTGGAAGGGCCACTGCGAGGTGCACGAGCGCTTTACGGGCGACGAGCTCCGCGCCTATCGCGAGGCCGAGCCCGGTGTCAGCATCATTGCCCATCCCGAATGCGCGCCCGATGTCCTCAAGGAGGCCGACTATACGGGCTCGACCTCCGGCATGATCCGCTGGGTCAAAGAGCACAAGCCCGACAAGGTGCTCCTGGTCACCGAATGCTCCATGAGCGACAATGTCGCGGCCGAGACACCGGGGACGGAATTCGTCCGCCCCTGCAATCTCTGCCCGCACATGAAAAAGATCACGCTCGAGAAAATCCTCCATGCGCTCGTCTATATGAAAGAGGAAATCGTCATCGAGCCGGAGATCGCGGCGCGCGCGCGGCGGGCCGTCGAGCGCATGATCGCGGTGACCAACTGAGGGCGTCGTCCGCGGCCTCGAGCGGGCGTACTCGAGCGGGCGGGGGTGCCGCATGTTGGCGCCAGCGCGCAGAGCGCACAGTGAGTGGCGCAATCGCGCCTGAAGGCTGTGCGGCCTGGTGGGGGCCTGGGTAGAGGCGCACTCGGCGGCTTGATCGGGGGCTTGGGCCGAGGCGCGCTCGGGGGCTTGATTGGGGACTTTGGTGGAGTTTTGGGCATAGCAAGGGGCGGAGGCTTGGGCGGAGGGATGTCATGACGGGCACGCCAAGCCGCATGGCGCTCGCAAGCGAGACCGATGTCGTCATCGTAGGCGC
>WGBL01000249.1 GCA_015494375.1 Hyphomicrobiales bacterium
CCGCGCCCTGCAAGGGGCGCCCGAGCCTGAGGAAGAAGGCGCAATAGGCGGGAAAGCCACGCAAGACGTAAGGCCAGAGAAAAAAAACGGGACCGATGGCGCTGCCAGCCCTCCTGTCCCCACAATGAAGACGGCCGAGGAGGAGACGCCCGAGGAGGAGACGCCCGAAGAGCGCGAGCGCCGCCTCGAGGAGGAGGAAGGCTGGTATGATCCCCACCTCAAGTCTGAAAGCGTGGTGGAGTATGAGCCCCGCGGCGCCCGCATCCGCGATCTTCGCATCCTCGCGCCAAGCGGCCGACAGGTGAACGTTCTCAAGATGGGGCAGCGGTATACCATCACCTATACAATATTGTTTTTCGAGCCGGCTCAGGACATCAAGTTCGGCACGCTAATCAAGGACACTACCGGCCTCGAGCTGGCAGGCGCCAACAACGTGAATCGTCGAGAGTTGCAGCTTGCACGCGTTGGGGCGGGCGAAGAGATCACGGTGCGGTTCTCCTTTCTCTGCCGGATGATGCCGCGCAGCTATTTTCTCAATGCCGGTGTCACGGGAACGCGCGACGGCGAAAATGTCTTCCTCCATCGTGTGGTCGATGCCCTGATCTTTCGTGTCATGCCGGAGCCGGGCCTGCTCGACTGCGGCTATTTCAGCCTAGGCATGGAATTGGAGCTCGATATCGCTCGAGAAGGCGCCTGTCCCGAAAGGAGCGAATGACCATGCCGCCGGTCAGCTCATACTACGATGAAGAAAGGTTGGCGAAAGTCGTGGCGGAAGGGCGCCACCGCGACGCGGTTGGCGGGCTGTGGGACGACATTGGCCGCCATCAGTTCGAGTTTCTCGTGGCGCAGGGCCTCAAACCCCACCATCGCTTTCTTGATGTCGGCTGCGGTTGTCTACGCGGTGGCATCCATTTCATCCGTTATCTGCAGCCCGGCCGGTACTACGGACTGGACATCAGCCCCTCACTCCTCGAGGCGGGATGGAAAGAAGTTCGTCGGGCCGGATTAACGGATCGTCTTCCTAGGGAGAATTTGGCCTGCGCGAAGGCATTCGATTTCTCGCGCTTTCCGGGGACCTTTGACATGGCGCTCGCGCTTTCCGTTTTTACACACCTTCCCTTCAACCACATCCGCGTTTGCCTTGAGCGGCTCGCGCCCGCGATGACGTCTGGTGGCAAGTTTTTCGCGAGTTTTTTCGAGATTCCGCCCGACCACGCAACGTGGAAAGCTTTCAAGCATTCCTCAGGAGATGTCACAACCCACGGCGACAGCGATCCCTACCATTACCGGGCAGCCGACCTGGAATATGCGACCCGCGGTCTGCCATGGGCCTTCCACTACATTGGAGACGTTGGACATGCTCGAGCGCAGCGCATGGTGTTGTTCGAAAAAAAGGGAGGCTAAGCGGGGCGACATTGCGGCTGGCCTGAAGCGCGTTTGCCGCGCCGCTTGGATTGTTTGGATCGTCCTGTGCGTGGCTCTTTTTGCGTCTGCCGCGAGACCGGCCCTGGCCGACCGCCCACCCAATTTCGTAGTCATTCTGGCAGACGATTTGGGCTGGTCCGACATTGGCGCCTATGGGGGCGAGATCCGCACACCCAACCTGGATGCCTTGGCATTGAACGGTCTGCGCTACACACAGTTCTACAACGCCGGCCGCTGCTGGCCGACACGCGCTGCCATTATGACCGGATATTATGCCCAGCAGGTTCGCATGGACCCGCCATCGGGGCCCCTGCCAGATTGGGCACAGGTGGTCGCCAGGCCTTTGAAGGCACGCGGTTATCGCACATATCACAGTGGCAAGTGGCATGTGTTTGCGGCGCCGCGTCCCAAGGCGGACGGAGGTTTCGATCGCTCCTATCACATCAAAACCCAGGACCGCTATTTCTCGCCACTCAAGACGGCACTCGACGATCGCCCCCTCCCGCAGCCCAAACCCGAGAGCGGTTATTACATGACGACCGCCATCGCCGACTACGCACTACGCTTTCTCGATGAACACGAGCGCACTCATCGCAAGAAACCCTTTTTTCTCTATGTGGCCTTTACAGCACCGCATTTTCCTCTGCATGCGCTTCAAAGCGATATCGAGCGTTATAAGGACACTTACACGGTAGGGTGGGATGTCATTCGCGCACGCCGGCTTGAGCGCCTCAAGAAACTCGGTCTCTATGACGGGCCCTTACCGCCTCTCGAGCCGCGCTACACGCCTTCCTGGAATCTGCCACCGAAAAAGCTCATGGCTGTTTTCGGAAAGGGAGAGGTGGCGCGCGCCGTTCCTTGGGACACGCTGACAGAAGAGCAAAAGGCGTTCCAAGCGCGAAAGATGGCCATTCATGCCGCCATGGTCGATAGAATGGATCGGGAGATCGGACGTATCATCGCCAAGCTCAAAGCCATGGGCGTTTGGGAGAATACGGTGACTTTTTTTCTCTCCGACAACGGTGCGAGCGCCGAGCAGATCGTGCGCGGCGATGGGCATGATCCCGCTGCCCTTCTTGGGTCATGGCGCACCTATCTCTCAATCGGGCCGGGATGGTCGAGTGCGTCGAACACGCCGTTTCGGCTGCATAAGTCGTGGGTTCACGAGGGCGGCGTCGCCACACCGCTCATCGTTCATTGGCCGCAGGGTATTCGTGACAAGGGAGGCATTCGCCACGCCGTGGGGCATGTTGTCGATATTCCGGCAACGCTTGTTGAGCTGGCAGGCGGCAACGTGCAGGACTTGCGCGCAACGTCTGATGCGCCACCGCCTTCCGGGCAAAGCCTTGTGCCCACCTTTGGCGATGCCGGCGCTTCGGGAAGAAAACAAATCTTCTTGAGCCATATCGGCAATCGCGGCTTACTGGAAGGGCGTTGGAAGCTCGTTCGTGCCAAGAGCATGAAGCGCTGGGCGCTTTACGACATGCTCTCGGACCGGGCCGAGCTTAATGACCTCTCGACCCGCTATCCCGAGCTTGTTGAGCGTCTGAGCAGTCTCTGGCACCGTCTCGACGCGCGGTTTCGCATGGACGCCAACAGGCCGGCGAGAAATCCGTAGCGCAGGAGTGCCGCAACCCCCATTGATCGCGCCAGGGTCCGCAAGCGTGCCGAGAGGTTGGCATGATCACTCTGGTCGGGGTTGAAAACTCCGAGCAGCGGCGGTGCAGGCGCACGTAGCGCGGCGAGCCCATCACACAAATTCTGCCGCCGCCTCCGTCCCTGCTGCCGCCTCCGCCCGCGCATCGGGCTGGCCCAAGTCGCGTCGCTATCTGAAGCGCAAGGCAGGCCGCCCGCGCCCGAGCACCAGGCTGGCAGGATTGGCTCGGTGAAGGGCGCAATCGAGATCACAGGCGCTATTGTCGGAAAGCCAGCCCTCAACGGCCCTCAACGGCCCCCGCATGCCAGCCCGCAAAGGAGTGAACCATGGCGCGCACCTCGGAGAAGATCAGCTTTATCGGCAGCCAGGGCGAGGCGCTGGCGGCACGCCTCGACAGGCCCGAGACCACGCCCCGGGCCTTCGCCCTTTTCGCCCACTGCTTTACCTGCTCAAAGGATGTGTTCGCCGC
>WGBL01000250.1 GCA_015494375.1 Hyphomicrobiales bacterium
CTCGTTGGCGACCGTGCCGAGGATTTCGGCCGAGCGGGCGTCGAGCGAGACGGTGGGCTCGTCGAGAAGCCAGACGGGGCGCTCGGCGACAAGCAAGCGGGCGAGCCCCAGGCGCCGCTTCTGTCCGGCCGAGAGATAGCCGG
The DNA here is from genome assembly GCA_015494375.1 of Hyphomicrobiales bacterium. Lineage (GTDB taxonomy): Bacteria > Pseudomonadota > Alphaproteobacteria > Rhizobiales > S144-23 > S144-23. Next base: position 144 of record WGBL01000250.1, read on the forward strand.
CCGGGATATCCTCGAGCGCGCTGAGCTCGAAGCGCTCGAGCGCCCGATCGAGCCGCCCGGGGTCGCGCGTCTCGGCCAGGAAGGATTGCCAGAAGGCAAGATTCTCGCGGACGGTGAAGGCGGCCTTGAGGCCGTTGGCATGGCCGACGAAATGGCATGCCTCGCCGACCTCGGCCGACCGGTCGGTCTGAGCTTCCAAATCGGAGTCGCTTCCGCCTCGTCCGCTCATGTCGGCCGTTCCGGCGCCCTCACGCGGGCGCTCGAGCGTGATGGTGCCATGGGCGGGCCTCAGAAAGCCCGCGATGGTGCGCAAGAGGGTCGTCTTGCCGGCGCCATTGGGTCCCCTGAGCCTGAGGCCGCTGCCAGCGGCAAGCTCGAACGAAAGGCCTTCGAAGATGAGCCGCTGACCGCGCCGACAGGCGAGGTTGCTGACCTTGAGGTTGATCACGCGCGCCTTCCCCCTCGATGATCGCAACGGCGCCAATGCGCGCTATTACGGCACCATTACCGCACCAGCCGATTGCGCGGTCAACCATAGGCGCGGGCGTCTTGTGGAGGAGAAAACATTCGACCGACTATAGCTGACCAATCCATTCGGGGAACCGTTGCCTGGGAACGCTTGCGACACACAGGACAGCACTCGCAGAAACATACATCAAATGAGGCGCAGGGTATGAGGCGCAGGGTATGAGGCGCAGGATATGAGGCGCAGGACAGCAGTTGATCGAAGGAGTTGATCGGGAGTTGATCGAAGGCGAGACCTGCGCCTTCAGGCGAGCGCCAGAATCTCGTCGAGCTCAAGCTCTCCCGGCACCACATAGATCGGGATCGGAAACGAGCCCGCCCGCGATCCCGCCACCAGCGAGGAGACGAGCGGCCCTGGCCCCTCGTCGCCCGAAGCCGCGCCGAGGACGAGAATTGCGATGTCCTCGTCGGCCTCGATCAGCTCGATGATCTGCTCCGCCTTGTCGCCCTCGCGGACGATCTCCTCGATCGGCACCTCCTCGCAGTTGGCGCGCGCGAGCTTCATGCGCGCGAGCCGAAAGAGCGCCTTGGCCTTTTTCGCCTCCTCCTCCCGGCGCACCTCTTCGACCCCCAGCCAATGCTGAAAGTCGCCGGGCTCGATAACATAGAGCATGGTGAGTGCGCCGCCGGTGCGCGCCGCAACGCGCGTGGCGAAAATGAGAGCCGCCTCGAATTCGGGCGATTCATCGACCACCACCAGGAATTTCCTGACATGGCCTTTTTCAAAAACCTTGCGCTTTCTGTGTGGCATAGCTCGTCCGAATACTCTTGCTCCTCGGGGCGGGTAGGTTTGCTCTTTGCAGCAGGCCCGCCGGCTCACTGCGCATGGCGAGATAGGATCATCGAGTTATGATCATACACGGATCAGCCACCGCTGTGGTCTCGAGATGACGCTCTGACACGCGGCCGAATGACGCGCAGCGCCCCCGCAACCGTCGAAGCTTCCAAAGCGCTCGATGTCCCCTCCCCACAACGGTCGATGCATATGTCGATGCTTACACAACGGCCGATGCTTCCAGAACGCTCGTTGACCCCGGAATGGCCCGGGCACAGCGGGGTTCTCGAGCCCCCATCAGGTGATAAACCCCACGATGTCCTTGATGATCGCCATATTGGGTTCGGCAATGGCGCGGGCCTTTTCGCTGCCAGCAGCAAGGACCTGGTCGATCGCGTCCGGATCAGCCAAAAGCCGGCGCATCTCGTCACCAATGGGCACGATCTTGGCGACGGTCAGCTCGGTGAGCGCCTTCTTGAAGGCCGAGAACTGGGCGCCGCCAAACTCGCCCAGCACCTCTCGAGGGCTCACTTCGGCGAGTGCCGCATAGATCCCGACGAGATTGCGCGCCTCGGGCCGGTCCTCGAGCTCTGCCTCGCTCTCGGGCAAGGGGGCGGGATCGGTTTTTGCTTTCTTGATCTTCTTGGCGATGGTGTCGGCGTCGTCGGCGAGATTGATCCGCGAGAGATCGGATGGGTCCGACTTCGACATTTTCTGGGTGCCGTCGCGCAAAGACATGACCCGCGTTGCAGGGCCCGTGATCAGGGGCTCGGGCAGCGGGAAAAAGGCCTCGCCATGGCCCTTGGCCTTGATCGAGGTGGCGAAGTCATTGTTGAACTTCTGGGCGATGTCGCGCGCAAGCTCAAGATGCTGCTTCTGGTCCTCGCCGACCGGCACATGAGTGGCGCGGTAGAGCAGAATATCGGCCGCCATCAGATTGGGATAGGCGTAGAGGCCGACCGAGGCATTCTCTCGGTTTTTGCCCGCCTTCTCCTTGAACTGCGTCATGCGGTTGAGCCAGCCGATCCGCGCAACGCAATTAAAAATCCAGGCGAGCTCGGCATGGCCCGAGACCTGTGACTGATTGAAGACGATCTGCTTGTCGGCATCGATGCCCGCCGCCAGGAAGGCAGCCGTCACCTCGCGGGTGTTGTGGCGCAGCTCTTCGGGGTCCTGCCAGACGGTGATGGCGTGGAGATCGACCACGCAATACATGCAGTCGTAATCCTCTTGTAGCGCCACAAAGCGGGTGATTGCGCCCAGGTAGTTGCCGAGATGCAGATTGCCTGTCGGCTGGACGCCCGAGAAAACGCGTTGCTCGATGCTCATGGTGGGCCCACGTGCTCGCTCGATGAGATTGGCTCGGGTTGCCAAGATAGCTCCATAGCTCCGTTGGCCGCGTTATGGCCCGAGCGGGCGGGCGGCGCAAGCCCTCTACTGTCGCCGGCCGGCCGCGGGCGCGTGGCGCTGAACGCCGAATCGACTACCGACTTGATTGGGAACGCGTTGATTGTCTTAGGCTGGTCTCGTCCTTTGCAATCACCAGGTTCGGCGAAAAAACTTTGCGCTGGTCGCAATCGAGATTGAGAGCGCACCCAATTCAGCGTTTACAGCACATCAGCAAAGCCCTTGCGCGTCTTTTGGAACCACCAATAGCCGGCTGAGGCAAACACGAGCGCCAGAAGAGCGTAAAGCGAGAGGCCCATCAGGTCGGGCGACTGGCCATAAATCAAAACCTTGCGGCTGTTCTCGATAATGAGGGTCAAGGGATTGAAAACCAGAAACGGGCGCAAGGCCTGAGGCGCCGCATCGAGCGGGTAGAAGACAGGGCTCAGGAATAGCATGGCCGTGACAATGGGGGCGATGACCTGGGCGATATCGCGCAAATAGACCCCGAGCGAGGCAAGAAACCACCCAAGCCCCAACAGAAAGAGGGCGAAAGGCGCAATGACCAGGGGCCATAAAAGGGCTGTTGCCGGGATGCGCCCCACGAGTATGAGCTCAAAGACCAGGAGGACACCGACACTTACAAACGCATGAAAGAGCGCGGTACCGAGGCTTGCGACGGGCAGAATCTGGAGGGGGAAGACAACTTTCTTGACGTAGTTCACATTGGCACGGATGAGGGCGGGTGTGCTGCCGGCGATTTCGCCGAAAAGTCCATGGATGACCAGCCCTGAGAAGAGCATCAGAGCAAAGCCGCTGGTGCTCCCTCCCGCAAACTCGCCTCCCCACCGGGCCCTGAAGATGGTGGAAAAGACGAGGGTATAGACGGCAAGCATAAAGAGCGGGTTGAGAAACGACCAGGCAAGGCCAAGCAAAGAGCCGCGATACCGCCCGATCACCTCGCGGCGAACCAATTGAAGCACGAGTGGGAGCCGGGCCAACATGGCATTGAGCGCTGTGTGCCTGGCTGCTCTCAACCGCGCGGCCATCAGCCTCCCCCACTGTTTGCCTTGATCTGTGCCGCCTCGAGTTGTGCCGCTTCGGTGCCGGCTCAATTCACGTCGGCTCAAAAGTTACCGCCTCGATTGTCGCGAGTTGCCAACTTGTCAAGGGTTGCAGTGCACCCGCTTCGACAATGGCGAACAATGGCGCCGACCGAAACCGGTGGTGGTCGTCCCCCTGGGGATCGCATAGGCCATGGTCCCTTCACTGGCCCTTAGTCCTTTCACTGACCCTTACGCTTGTTGGACACTTGCGGGGCTGCAAGCGCCTGCAAGCAGCACTCATCGCGTGACCATCGCGGCGATGCTAGCCACCCTTTGTGCGCTCTGGCAAGCGTCTGTACAGCGTCAATCGGCGCTCGTGTATCGCGACCGCGGTCAAGACCTGGACGTAAGCTTCCACTCGGCGCGATTTGCTGGCACTGATGGCACACCCATTCCCACCAGCTATGGGCGTCCACCCATGCCGGGGCGCCCTCATGTGCGCCGCATATCTCAAGTTACCCGCCCCTCGTGCAATTGCACGCGGTGATGCAAGGGGTCGGATAACATAATCGTGATGGAATAAGCGCCGATCGCCTGGCGTTGGGATGTGTTAGACGGGCTCTTTCGTGCGGTCATGAAGTAATGATGTCGTTCGTTGGAGGGAACCGTTAGAACGGGAGTGAAACGATGAAAACGATGAAAAAGCTTTGGAACCTTTTCGTATTTGGTCTCTTTGTCGTCGCCATTTCGCTGGCCGGCTCGGCGTATGCGCAAAAGAAGCATGCGCCCAAGGCGGTGTGGAAGGCGATGGTTGCCGGCCTGAACGACATTCAAAACATCACCGCAGCACTCACTGTCTTTGA
>WGBL01000251.1 GCA_015494375.1 Hyphomicrobiales bacterium
GCTTGGGCGGCACCAGCGCGCGCTCGCGCACGATGCGCCCGGCCACCGACCAATCGTCGAGGCACGGCCGCGCCCCATCCTCCACCACCGGAAGGGGGCTTGCGGCGAGGCCCGCAAACGTCGCAAAAGCGATTGTCGTCAGGAGTCTTGTCATTAACCAAGTCGTTCTCATCGCCCGCGCGGATAAGCGCAAGGAGCCAAACATTGCCTGGTCTTGTAACATCCCCCACTTGAACATCAGATGAACACCGAGCCGGCGAGGCGGCAAGCGGCGCAAGAACACATTGGTGAAATCATTTCGCTGGGGAGGGGGCAGTGTTTTTTCTTGCGGTGGCGCGCGCATTGGGAACAGGTTCGGGAAAGGCTTTACGCTGCCCCCAACTGGGGCTCGACGCGATTGCCCTATCGAGCGGTGCAAACTGGTTTGCTGAAGGCGCGCAGACATCATGCCAAGACCGGAGCCGGTTCGCCCCGACCCGCAAATTCCCCAGGCCGTCGATGTCGCGATCATCGGCGGCGGCATTGTCGGCGTCTCGGCGGCCTGGAAGCTGGCGGAAATGGGCGTGCGCGTGGCCCTGTTCGAGAAGGGCGAAATCGCCGGCGAGCAGTCGAGCCGCAACTGGGGCTATTGCCGGCAGCAGGGGCGCGACCCGCGCGAGCTTCCGCTGGCCATGATGAGCCTCGCTCTGTGGCGCCGGCTCGACCACGAGGTCGCAGGCGAGACCGGGTTCCGCGAGGCGGGCATTCTCTACGTCAGCGATGATAAAGCCACCATTGCGGGCTGGGAGGACTGGCTCGGCCACGCCCGTGCGCACGGCATCGAGACACAGCTCTTGACGCATCGCGAGATCGCCAACCTGCTGCCCCAATGCGCACGTCGCTGGCGCGCCGGGCTCTGGACGCCAAGCGACGGGCGGGCAGAGCCTGAGAAGGCCGCCCCCGCCATTGCCAGGGCGGCGCAGCGCCTGGGCGCCACCCTTCACACGCGAACCGCCGTGCGCGGGCTCGATCTGGCCGCCGGGCGCATCGCCGGCATTGTGAGCGAGCGCGGCGCGGTTCGGGCCCAGGCGGTCGTTCTTGCGGGCGGCGCCTCCTCGCAGGCCTTTTGCCGGCGCCATGGCATTGTGCTCAAGGCGCTCAATGTGCGGGCCTCGGTGCTGCGGACGGGCCCGCTTCCTGAGGTTTTCGCGGGCGGGCTTGCGGCGCCCGATTTCGCCATCCGGCGGCGCCTTGACGGCGGCTACAGCCTGGCGGCCCCTGGCGCCACCACCTTCGACATCGTGCCTGAGGTCTTGCGCTGGCTGGCCGACTTCTGGCCCGCCTACAAGAAGGAGCAGGGCCGCATGAAGGTGCGCCTTGGCCGCGCCTTCATCGATGCGCTCGTAGCGCCCACCCATTGGTCGCTCGATAAACCATCACCGTTCGAAGATGAGGACAACCGGGTACTCGACCCGCGCCCCGACCACGGGGCCCTTGCAGAAGCCGTTGCCGCCTTTCGCGCGGCCTTTCCCGCGCTCGGGGAGGTGCGCATTGTTGAGCGCTGGGCCGGCATGATCGACGCAACCCCCGATGCCATTCCGGTGATTTCGGAGGTCGAGACCTTGCCGGGGCTCTATCTTGCAACGGGCTTTTCGGGCCATGGTTTCGGCATCGGCCCCGGCGCCGGACGCCTCGTCGCCGAGCTTGTCAGCGGCCGCGCGCCGTCGGTCGACCCGACCCCGTTTCGCTTTGCCCGCCAGCACAATGCCCGCCAGCACAATGCCCGCCGCCACAATGCTCGGCAGCACACCGCGCACCATCATAATGGGAGCGGGGGCAGACCGTCGGGGCATTCGAAGCACCCCGGGCGGCTCGAAGATGCGCCGCGGCCGAGCCCGAAAAACCCGGATAAGAAAGAACCCCGGATAAGGAGGCGGCCAGCCTCAGATAAGCGATTTTTGATCGCCTGGCCGTTTTGTCGCCGCGATTGGCGATGAGCATGCTGGCCCACCGCACCGCGCTTTGACCTTGGTGCGCGAGTCACTCAGAATGGTCGCGTGGGGCGCGAACAGGCTTGGGGCAGCTGCAGGACATCCGTACAATCACGAACGATGTCACAAGCCAGCAGGGCAACATAGCAACATTGCAAAATAGCAACATTGCAAAGCAGCTTATGGCAGAACATACGCCCCTTTAATACCGCACCTGCAGCGCAACTATGGACTGGCTAGGATCGGTCATGGGCCAACACCTGAAAGAAACGCCGCTGGCGCGGCTCTTGCCGCGGCTCTCGGCACTTCGCCTTGCCGCCCTCGGATGGCTCGCGGCGCTCTTGCTAGCATTTGCGCCGGCGCCGGCCTCGGCACAGTGGCGCGACAGCTGGCTGCCACCCAACTGGAGGGACGATTTCGGCAGCGGCGAGCGCGACTTGAGGCGCGACCGCGCCGCCCGGATGCGCCTTTACGAGCAGCTCGATGCTCAACTCGTCTTTGCCGAAGAACTCATCAGCGAGAGCACGCTTCAAGCCGTTGAGGGTGCCATCGCCCGCTATCGCCGGATTGTGGCGCGCGGCGGCTGGGTCCGCATTCCGAAGACGAAGGGGCGCTGGTTGCGCCGCGGCGTGCGCGACCAGCGGGTGGCGTTGCTTGCCCGGCGGCTTGCGGCCAGCGGCGACCTCAAGCCCGGTCGGCGCATCACCTGGACATTCGACCGCAACCTCGAGGCGGCGCTCAAACGATTCCAGAGGCGCCACGGCCTGCGTCCCAATGGCGTCGTGGACACGCGCACGCTCGCCGTGCTCAATGTGCCGGCCGAGGAGCGCTTGGCGCAACTTCAGGTCAATCGCCTGCGCATCGAGACCTTTCTCGAGAAGGTGCGCGAGGCCGAGCGCTATGTGGTGGTCAATGTGCCGGCATTTCAGCTTCAGGCGGTGCGCGCGGGGCGAGTCGAGATCGTGAGCAAGGTGATCGCCGGCCGGCCCAAAACCCAGACGCCGACGGTCGTGACCAAGATCCGCGGGCTCAATTTCTATCCCTACTGGCGGGTGCCCGACAGCATCGCCCGCCGCGACCTCATCCCCACCATTCTCAAGGACCCCGACTATTTGCGCCGCGAGCGCATTCGTGTGCTCGATCGTTGGGGCGGAGAAGAGCTCGATCCGGCAACCATCGATTGGCGCTCGCCTGCAGCGCTCAAGCTCAAGTTCCGCCAGGATCGCGGCGAGTTCAATGCCCTGGGGGTCGTGCGCATCGATATGCCCAACGAGCATATCGTCTATCTTCACGACACACCCCTCAAGAAGCTCTTTGGCCGCAGCGGCCGCGCCTTCAGCGCTGGGTGTGTGCGTGTGCAACGGATCATCGATCTGGTGACCTGGCTGCTCGAAGGTGACAAGCCGGAGGAATGGAACCGGGCCCGCATCGACAGCATACTCATGGCCCGCGAGCCCCTCGACGTCAAACTCGCGCGGCCTGTGCCGGTGCTGTTCGTCTACATCACCGCCTGGGCCGGGGATGATGGCACCGTCTACTTCCGCCCCGATCTCTACGGCCGGGACGGTGTGAGCGCCATGCTCGCCGAATACAGCGATGAGCGCCCGCCGGTCCAGTCGCTGGCGCCGTGAGCACTGGCCGCGGTGAGCACTGGCGCCGTGAGCGCCGGGGCGGGGGGCGAGGGGGAGGCTTCGCGCCAGGATAATCCAGGGCGCATGGACCGCCTCATCGATAGGATGCTAAGCGGGAACGTCCAGCCCGCATGCATCCGCCCCACGCTTTGAAATGCCGGTGCGCGTGTCGGCATCGCTCAGGGCGCGTTCGTAAAGCGCCGCCACACCGCTCGCCATCCGCTCGATTGTAAAGTGCTCGGCAACCCGCGCGCGCAGCGCCTCGGCGCAGGCGCCGTGAGCCTCGGGGTCGGCAAGGAATGACGCCATCGCACGCGCGAGCGCCCTGCTGTCGCCGGGGGGCAGGAGGTCGCGCCCACTGCCATTGACAATCTCGGGAATTCCGCCGACATCGCTCGCCAAGAGCGGCATGCCGGCGGCCGCGGCCTCGAGCACGATATAGGGAAACGCCTCGGCGCGCGACGGCACCACCAAAGAGCGGCCACGCGCAAAGGCCGCACGCGCCGGCATGGGGGGCTCGAAATCGATAAGCCCTTCAAGGCCGCGCTCCCTGGCAAGGGCGCGAAAAGCTGCCTCATCGGGCCCCGAGCCGACGATGAGCGTGCGCGGCAGCCGTTTGCGGCTTGGCGTCGGCGCGAGGCTCGGCGCTTTCGCACCACCTTCCTCCGCACCGTAAACCTCTGCTCTTTCGGCCAGCGCACCGCTCTGCCAACACCCATCGACCACTCGGGCAAGGGCCTCGATAAGCACATCGACACCCTTGAGGCGCCTCAGCTCGCCGACGAAAACGAAGTCGTAGGGCCTCGGCCCTGGTGGCAACGGCGCAAAATCCGCTTCGCCAAGGCCGTTGGGCACAACCGCCAGCGGGCATGACGGCGTCCCCACCTTGTCGGCAAAAACTCGGCGCGAGTAGACACTCTCAAAG
>WGBL01000252.1 GCA_015494375.1 Hyphomicrobiales bacterium
CCCGTCCCTTCGGGTTTCCGATTGGCGGGCGCCCGAGCGCCGGAGTGTCCTCGACCGATGCCCCCACATCGCCCTTCGGCCACTCCGGCGCCGGATCGCACACGCCAATCGAGAAACAGAATTGATCCTATCTAGCCAAAACATGCTCTAGCACCTGGCGCGCGAGCGAACTCAGCCAGCCCAAAGAGTCTCCTCTTGCTGTTCAATCTTCGTTTTGAAGCCCTTGTGAAGACCGGCCAATTCAATCATTCAATCATTCAATCAAGCACGAACAGGCTCTAGGCAGCAGGCAATCGAAGGCGGGCGCGCAAGCCCCCCATCGGCGCTTTCTCGAGAGCCAGCTCGCCATGGTAGAGCTCGGCAAGGTCGCGGACAATTGAGAGGCCGAGCCCCGATCCGGGCGTGGTTTCATCGAGCCGTCGGCCGCGTTTGAGGGCCATCTCACGCTCGCTTTCATCGAGGCCCTTGCCGTCATCATCGACGAGAATGACAAGGCTGGCCTCGCTGTGCTGGCCTCGCTTGCCAAGGGGAGGGCCGGCGCGCGACACCTCAATCGAAACCCGGGCGCGCGCCCATTTGCAGCCATTGTCCAGAAGATTGCCGAGCATCTCCTCGAGGTCCTGGCGCTCGCCCTGAAAGCGCATGCCTTCGGGGCAATCGACCGCAATCGTTATGCCGCGGGCCTCATAGATGCGCATAAGCGTGCGGGCGAGGGCGCGGGCCACGGGCGCCACCTCGCAAACACCACCGACAAGCCCCGAGCGGGCCGCCATGCGGGCGCGATCGAGATAGTGGTTGATCTGGTTGCGCATGACCTCGGCCTGGGCCCGCACCTTCTCGCCAAGCGCGCCCTTGTCCGCCTCCGCCTCGTTGAGGATCACGGAAAGGGGCGTCTTTAGGGCATGGGCGAGATTGCCCACTTGTGTGCGGGCGCGCTCGATGATCGCCTGATTGGACTTGATGAGGGCGTTGAGCTCTTTCTGCAATGGCATGATCTCGACGGGCAGCTCCCCTTCGAGCCGCTCGGCCTCGCCCGAGCGAATGCGCGCGAGGCCCTGCTCGATCCTGGCCAGCGGCCGCAAGCCAAAGCGCACCTGGAGAAGCGTCAATGCCACGAGTCCGAGTCCGAGAACGAGCAATGAGAGGGCGATTTTGCCGGCGAAATCCGCAACCTTGGCATCGATCTCGGCGCGGTTGCCCGTCAGCGTAAAGAGATAGCGCTCGGTCTTGCCGTCCCGCTCGGTGCGGACGAGACGGCGAACCACGCGCAGTCTTTCATCGCCCCGTGTGACGTTGAAAAGCTGTATGCGGCCATCTCCGCTGGCCGTTGGTGGTGGGTGGTCGAACTCCAGCGGCTCGCCAACCAGGGAGTTCGACATCAGCACCCAGGCCCGCTCATTGCCTGTAGGGCGCGAAGGGGCGGGCTCCGGTGTTGCTGGATCCGAGCGCGTGCCCCCTGGTGCGGTGCGACCCGCCTCTACCCCTTCCGATGCGGAGCGATTCGCCACCGCCCCGTCAGATTCAGATTCGGAGCGATCCACCACTTCGGAGTGATCCACCACCGCGCCCCCTGGTGCGGCGCGACCCGCCACTGCGCCGCGCTCGCCGGCCTGCGGCTCGGGTGCGGTCGGTGGCGCGGGCTCGATCTGCCAATACCAGCCGTTGGCAATCGGCAAGTCGAACAGCGGGTCGCCAAATCCCAAGGGTGCCACCGGCCGGTCGCCCTCATCGAGGGCGCTCGCGGCAATGAGCAGCGTCATGAGCTGCGCAAGCCGGGTGTCGAAATCCTCCTCTACCCGGTGGCGGTAGATGGAGTTGAGCACATAGCCCGCAATCGGCAGAACAACCAGCGACCAGAGCGCCGAGGCCGCGATCAGCCTGAGGGCGAGCGAGTTAACCCGCATCCTCATCGGCGCTCAAGCAATAGCCGAGACCGCGCACGGTCTTGATCATATCAGATGGGATCTTTTTCCTCAGGCGACCGATAAAGACCTCTATGGTGTTCGAATCACGGTCGAAGTCCTGCTCGTAGAGGTGCTCGACAAGCTCGGTGCGTGAGACGACGCGGCCTGCATGATGCATGAGATAGGACAGCAGGCGATACTCGTGAGAGGTGAGCTTGACCGGCACGCCATCGACCGTCAGGCGCGCCATCTTGGTATCGAGCCGCAAAGGGCCGCACTCGATTTCATTCTTGGCGTGGCCGGCGCTGCGGCGCAAGAGGGCCCGCACCCGGGCGAGCAGCTCCTCCATGTGGAAGGGCTTGGCGAGGTAGTCGTCGGCCCCGGCATCGATGCCCGCCACCTTCTCGCTCCAGCGGTCGCGGGCGGTGAGAATGAGCACCGGCATATTGCGGTCGTTGCGCCGCCACTGCTCGAGAATCGAGATGCCATCCATCTTGGGAAGCCCGAGATCGAGAATCACGGCATCGTAAGGCTCGGTGTCGCCGAGAAAGTGGCCCTCCTCGCCGTCATCGGCCGAATCGACAGCATAGCCCACATCGCTCAGCGCCGTGACAAGCTGGCGGTTGAGATCGGGATCATCCTCGACGACGAGAACACGCACGGAAGACACCTCGGCAAAGTTCGTTCTGGATTGTCCCATTATAGACCGAACTGCCGGCGCCATGAAAGGACCTGGCGCGGGGGCGCACATATAGCGCAATCAAATGGTTAGGCGGTCCATGCATGGCGCGCAGGGTGGTCAAGGGGGGCGCCTCTCATCCCCAACAGCACCCAAACAGTACCCAAAAGCATGCTTACGCTTGTCAGAGCGCCGGCGAGCTGTTAGCGGGGCGCGAGCGCCGGTGCACGCAGAGGCGCAAGCAAGAACGCAAGAACGAGAGTGGCAAATTCGGCAAGGGTCTCGGCACACCGATCAAAACCGATGAAGAGAGGCGATAACAAGAACGTGGCACGCACGGCGCGCGGGGGCGCAGAGCCCCCGCGCGCCGCAGAG
>WGBL01000253.1 GCA_015494375.1 Hyphomicrobiales bacterium
AAGACTCTGGATTCTGGATCAGGTGTCAGGTGGCCAGGTATCAGATGACAGACTGAAATTCCTCACATCCGGGCCATGGCGCCAGTTCTGAAAATTTTTTGGTCCAGCGGCGCATCGCCGATCGCTCGAGGCCGCGCCGCGGCTATACTCGAGCCGTGGCGATTTGCCGGCGACCAAGAGACGATGGGCCGGCGCGGCCGGCAATCGGGCCCGCCGGCGCCAGCAGAGGCGCCCGGCTCCCAAGCCGCCCATTCCGATTATCGGCTTGCTTTTTTGAGCATTTCGGCGTCGTAATGTTGAGAGATGCTGAAAGCTCTTGCGACAAAACGGCCATCGAGCTCTGGCGCATCGGCGGCAGCAAAGCCACACAAAACCGGCGTGAAAGCCGACGTCTCATTCGAACCCTTGGGAGGGAACCTCATGCTACGTAAATCAACACTGGCTTTGGCTTTGTTTGCTTTCGCCGCGGCCTGGCCCGGCGGCGCTCTGCAAGCGGCGCCTTGTCCGGCGGTCACCGTCAAGGACATGAAGGGGGTGCCGCCCGGCAAATACCCCCAGCAATACGAGCTTGCCGAGTTCGAAAAGCTCGCCAACTGCAAGCTCACATTCAAAGAGAACCCGGCGATCAAAGAGCTGAATGCCCGCATCCGGGGTAATCCACCCCTGCCGCCCGTCTCCGAGCGCCTGCCTGAAGAGCCGCTTGTGGTCGCGCCCTACCACTCGATCGGGAAATACGGCGGCACCTATCACAACCTCTCAAACGCCCCCGAGGCAGGCACCGCCGGCTTCATGTCGGTGCGCCATGTCAATCTCGTGCGCTACTCGGACGACCTCCAGACCATCGTGCCCATGGTGGCCAAGGGCTGGAAGTGGAATGACGATTTCACCGAGCTCACATTCTATCTGCGCAAGGGCCACAAGTGGTCCGACGGTCATCCCTTTACCTCGGCCGACGTCAAGTACTGGTATGACAATCTCGCCCTCAACCCCGACGTCATCAAGAAGCCCAAGGACTATGTGCTGGTCGGCGGCAAGAGGATGACCGTGGAGACACCCGACCCGCAGACGGTCGTCTTCAAGTTGCCGGCACCAAAGCCGGGCCTGCTCGCGCACTTCGCCACCACCTATGCGCAAGCCTTCCAGCCCAAGCACTTCCTGAGCCAGTGGGACCCCAAGCTCAATCCCAAGGCCGACGAGCTGGCGCGCAAGGCGGGCTTCAAGAACGGGCTTGAGGTGCTTTCCGCCTACTATGGAAACTCCGACTGGATGGATACGGCAACCCCCATGCTCAAGGCGCCCGACAAGGTTGCCAACCTGCCCAAGGACACGACACCCACGCTCGAGTCCCACATTTACGTAAAGGACACGCCCGACGGCCGTCACCTGGTCGCCAATCCCTATTTCTTCATGGTCGACACCCAAGGCCAGCAGCTGCCCTACATCAACGAGCAGGACGAGATCTACGTCAACGACAACCAGGTCCGCATCCTGAAGCTCATCAACGGTGAAGTGACGTTCAAGTCGCAGTCGCTGCAGCTGCCCTCGGCCCCCATCCTTCTCGAGAATCAGGAAAAGGGCGACTACACAGTCGAGCTCAAACCGGAGATTGCGGCACCGACGTTCACCTTCAACGTCACCTCGGCCAATCCGGAAAAGCGCAAGGTCTTCGGCGATTTGCGCTTCCGTCAAGCGATGTCGCTGGCGATCAACCGCGACGAGATCAACAAGGTCGCCTTCTTCGATCTCGGCACGCCGCAGCAATACGCCGTCTTCTCGCCACTGCCTGAGTTCATCGACAAGAAGTGGCTCACGTACATGGCCGAGTTCGACCCCGAACGTGCCAAGAAGCTGCTCGATGAGGTCGGCCTTAAGGATGTCGACGGCGACGGCTTCCGCGAGTTGCCAAACGGCGAGAAGCTGGTGCTCAATCTGCAATTCGCCACCCAGGGCATCGCGGGCAAGGTGGTCGAGCTCGTGGGCCAGCACTGGTCCAACGTTGGCATCAAGACCACCGTCAAGGAGGTGACGCCCGACGAGTATCGCTCGGCGCAATCGGCCAACCAGCTCGACGTCGGCATGTGGCGCAAGGGCCATCCGCTTGCCATCGTCCTCGGCAATGGTCGTATGTTCATCCCGCCGTTCGAGAGCTATTTCTTCCTCCGCACCGGCATGCTGTGGGCGGAATACCTCGATTCGAATGGAGAAAAAGGCATCAAGCCGCCGGACTACGTCTATCAGATGATGGATGACATCAAGGCCTTCCAGTCCGCACCCATCGGCAGCGAGGAATGGAAGGCGCTCGGCAGGCGGCTCGTCAAGAACATGGTGAGCAACTTGCTCTTTATCGGCACGGTGCTGGCGCCTGCGCCGATCTACCATCGCAACGCACTCAAGAATGTGCCGAGCTTCAAGACCCACTCCTACGAGTACTACTGGAACTTCCCCTATCGTGGGCCGCAGTGGTATTTGGACGAGTAGGTGTGTTTGGGAAAGCATGGCATAGTCTGATTGCGAGCGCCCTTTTGGTTACGGGCGGCCGGTCGCGGGCGGCGCGGGTTTCCGCCCGTGACCGGTTCTCTTCCCGGCACTTGCCGGCGCTTGCAACTCAGAGTGCCCGCGCCCTTGTGCTGCGTTCTTGGATAGCCCGTGGCTGCCCACCCAGCCGCCCGTGAGCGCGCCCGTGGGGGTGGCCAAGCGGGTGCCCAACCAGGTGCCAAGCGGGTGTCCAACCAGCTGCCCAAGCGAGTGCCCAGGCCGCCGCCCAAGCGGTGCCCAGGCAGGTGGCCAAGCGGGTGCCCAAGCACGTGGCCAAGAGGTGCTCAACCAGCTGGCCAACCGAGTGCCTAGGCCGCTGCCCAGGTGGTGCCCAGGCGGGCACCAAGTCGCGAAGGATTGAAAACGGTTGAGAGTTGCATGCTGCAGTTCGCCCGCTTCACCCTGATTCGTGCCCTGCTGGCGATTGTCACGCTTCTTATCGTCTCGTTCATCGTCTTCACGTTGATGGAGCTTGTGCCGGGCGACTGTGCCGAGCGCTACCTCGCCTTCAAGAACACCCAAGGCAATGTCATAACGGTCCAGGACATCGAAGCCGAACGACAGCGGCTCGGTCTCGACAAGCCTTATCTCGTGCGCTGGGGGCGCTGGGTCTGGAACGCCTTTCAGGGCGACTTCGGCGACAGCTGTATTCTTCGCGTTAACATCGCCCAGCTACTCGGCCAGAAGTTCTGGTTAAGCCTTGGCATCTGCCTCACAGCCCTGGTGCTCGCCTATCTCATCGCCATCCCCATCGGCATCCTCTCGGCGACATCGAACAGCGCCCTTCTCAACAACTCATTGCGCTTTATCAGCTATCTCGGCCTGGCGATGCCCAACTTCCTGTTGGCGCTCATGATCATGCTGTTCTCGACCGTCGTCTTCGGCGACAGCTTAACAGGCCTCTTTTCGCAGGAGTTTCGTGACGCGCCCTGGTCCTATGAGCGGGTTCTGGATTTCCTCTCCCATGCCTGGCTGCCGATTTTCATCCTCGGCTGGTCGGCAACCGCCTTTGCCATCCAGACGGTGCGGGCGCTCATGTCCGATGAGATCGGCAAGCTCTATGTCACCGCCGCCGCAGCGCGCGGCCTTTCGGGCCGGCGCCTCCTTTGGCGCTATCCCGCACGCCATGCGCTTGGGCCGGTGATCAACTCGCTCGGCTTCGATCTCAACCGCATTTTCAACGAGTTGCCCGTTGTGGCGCTCATCCTCACACTGACTGACGCCGGCGCCCTCCTGATCGAGGCGCTCGCACGCTCAAACGACCAGCAGCTCGCAGGCGCCATCATCTTTTTGCTGACCGCCAGCATCGTCGCGCTGAATTTCCTCACCGACGTGCTGCTCGCAATCACCGATCCGCGCGTTCGACACAGCATCTTGAGATGATCCGATGACCGAGACCACCATGACGGCCGGTGGGGCGGCCGAGATCGATCAGAAGCGCAAGGAGGCCTATTTCACGGCCTCGCAGCGCCAGCTCATCTGGGCGCGCTTCAAGAAGCAGCGCGCCGCCATGATCGGTGCGGCCGTTCTCATCACACTCATTCTCTCGGGCATTTTCGCGCCCTTCCTCAGCCCCTATGATCCCACTCTCGCCGGCCGCGACAAGGAATATGAAAACGGCGCCCCGCAAATTCCCAAGTTCTGGGACGAAAACGGCTTCTCCTGGCGCCCCTTTGTCTACACCTACGAGCGCACACGCTCAATCAAGACCAACTTCCGCTGGGTGAGTACGGTCAACCGCAAGAAGCGGCGCTATGTCGTCTTCTTCCCGCAAGGCGACCCATACACCCTCTTCGGCATGACCTTCCGCACCCACCTGTTTGGCGTCGACAAAGGCAAGATCCATATCTTCGGCACCGACAGCACCGGCAAGGACATCTTTTCCCGCACCCTTCACGCCATCAACACGTCGCTGGCCGTGGGCACCATCGGCGTCTTCATCGCCTTCGTTCTGGCGCTCATCATTGGCGGCATCTCGGGCTATTACGGCGGCTGGATCGATTCGGTTTTGCAGATGATCACCGATGCCGTACGCACGGTGCCTGCGATCCCGCTGTTTATGGCGATCGCCGCCTTCATCCCCAGCGAGTGGAGCTCGGAGGCGCGCTTCTTCTTCATCTCCATCATACTCGGCTTTATCGGCTGGCCGACCCTTGCGCGCCGGGTGCGCACCCATCTGCTCACCGAGCGCAACCAGGAGTATGTGCTCGCGGCCCAGCTTTGCGGGGCCTCTGCAAGCCATATCATCCGCAGGCATCTCCTGCCGAGCTTCACCAGCTACATCATCGTCGATCTGGTGATCTCGTTTCCCTATATGGTGCTGTCCGAGACCGCCCTCAGCTTCATCGGCCTCGGGCTCAGAGACCCGGTCAACTCGCTCGGCGTCATGCTTCAGAATGTGAGCCAGGCCGATGTCCTGCTCAATTATCAGTGGTATTTCATCCCTGTGATCTTTTTCATGGCGCTCGTGCTGTCCTTCGTCTTCGTCGGCGACGGTCTGCGCGATGCGGCCGACCCCTATTCGGATACGCGCAAATGAAGACCCTGCTCGAGGTCGAGAATCTGAAGGTGCAATTCGAGACCGACGAGGGTCGGGTGACGGCCGTCGACGGCATCTCGTTTGCGCTGGCGCGTGGCGAGGTGATGGGGCTCGTCGGGGAATCGGGATCGGGCAAGTCGGTGACCGCAAAGTCGATCATGCGCCTCAATCCGGCCAACGCGATCTATGGCCCCGACAGCCGCATCAGCCTGGGGCTTGAGGAGGGGGTCGTCGATGTCTTTGCGCTTGAGACCGAGCGCGACATGCAGATCGTGCGTGGCGGCGCCGTCTCGATGATCTTTCAGGAGCCGATGGCGAGTTTTGCGCCCGCCATGACCATCGGCGCTCAGATGGTCGAGCAGCTCTTGCTCCACAAGGACATGACCAAGAGGGAGGCCGAGGAGCACTCCATTTCGATGCTCGAGCGTGTGGGCATCTCAGACGCCGCAAAGCGCTTCCGCCAATATGCGTTCGAGCTCTCGGGCGGCATGCGCCAGCGGGCCATGATTGCGATGGCGCTCTCAACAAGCCCCAAGCTGCTGATTGCCGACGAGCCGACGACGGCGCTCGATGTCACCATCCAGGCCCAGGTGATCGATCTGATGAAGGACCTCGTCGCCGAGTTCGGCATGGGGATCATTTTCATCACCCACGACCTTGGCGTCATCGCCCAGATCGCCGACACCGTGGCGGTGATGTATCTTGGCCGCATTGTCGAGTATGGCCGGGTGCGCGACGTCATCCGCAGCCCCGTTCACCCCTATACGCGCGGGCTGCTCAATGCGCTGCCGAAGCTTCATGATCTCGATGCGCCGCTGACGCCTGTGGCGGGTGATATCCCGAGCCCGCTCGAGCGCCCGGGCGGCTGTGTGTTTCATACCCGATGCGATCTCTCCGAGCCGCGCTGCCGGCGCGCGGTGCCGCCCATGGGCGCGCTTGGAGAGGGGCACCATTGCGCCTGCTTCGTCGAGCTCGAAAAACGAGGAATGCTGTGAGCGCCAAACCCATCATACGGGCCCGCGGGCTGTCGGTGGATTTTCGCCTGAGCGGCGGCTTTCTCGCCAAGAAGCGCCTGCTCAGAGCCGTACGGAGTGTGGACATCGACATCCCGCGGGGCTCGTTTTTCGGCCTCGTCGGCGAGAGCGGCTCGGGAAAGACGACGCTCGGCCGCGCCTTCCTGAGGGCCGTGCCCATCTCGGAGGGGGAGGTGCACTATAGCGATGGCGAGGTCGACTATGATCTCGCGACACTCTCCAAGGAGGAGCTCAAGGCCTATCGCAGGCGCGCCCAGCTCATCTTCCAAGACCCCTATGCCGCGCTCAGCCCCCGCATGACCGTGCGCGACATCATCGCCGAGCCGCTCGAGGTGATGGGGCTTACGTCCTCACGCGAGGAGACGGACGAGCGCGTGCGCGCCATTGCTGCGAAGTGCCGGCTCAATCTCGAGCACCTCAGGCGCTTTCCCCATGCCTTCTCGGGCGGCCAGCGCCAACGGATCTCGATCGCCCGGGCGCTTGTCTCCGACCCACGCTTTGTCGTTGCCGATGAATGCGTCGCCGCGCTCGATGTCTCGATCCAGGCCGACATTCTCAACCTCCTCAAGGAGCTGCAAAAGGAGCTCGGCCTCACTTATCTCTTCATAAGCCACGACCTTTCGGTCGTCGCCCACATCTGCGACCATGTCGCGGTGATGTATCTCGGCCAACTGGTGGAGACAGCGCCGACGCGCCAGCTTTTCGCCGCACCGCGCCATCCCTACACGAAGGCGCTTTTGTCGGCCATCCCCTCGCTCGATCCCGATGATCGCGGCCGCGCGCAGAAGCTCGAAGGCGAGATCCCTTCACCCACCGCCCCGCCGCCGGGCTGCAAGTTCCACACCCGCTGCCCCCATGCCCGCGACATCTGCCGGCGCAAGGAGCCTCGGCTCGCGCATGCCGGCGACGGCCATGAGGTGGCCTGCCTGCGCTGGGAGGAGTTGCTCGAGAGCTCTGGGCCAGGGGCCAGCCCGCTCTCTCAAATGGCGCAACCGACAGAACAAGCGGCCGCACAGGCGGGCAAAGGCTAAGGCCCCACGCCAAAAAGGGCGAGCGCGGCGCTGTCGTCCCCGAAATCCCGCCGGCACATCGGGGACCATTTTGCACCGCGCTTTTCCCGCGGCATTATCGGGCCCCTCAACCCCGAAGGCCTGCGCCGTCATCTGGGAGCGTGCCGATTTTGTGTTGGTGTGGCCATTTGCAGCCGGTGCCCGTGTGATCGCTTGCGGTCGGCGTCGTCACAGTCATTTG
>WGBL01000254.1 GCA_015494375.1 Hyphomicrobiales bacterium
CGTCTCCGGTGAACGGTAGAACGCAACGCCACCCGGCCAGGGATCCTGGAAGGCGGCGACATGGCCGACATGGGGCTCGTCGCTCTCGCGAAACCGGGGCAGATCGAGGAATACGGCAAGCGAGGGCCCAAAGACCGGTGCCGGGGGGACGTGCGAAGCCCGCGTCGTCCAGGGAACGGGCACAAAGACGTCCGGGTCGATGGTGCGTGCTTCCATCTCGGCAAAGGCCCGCTCAGTCACGCCCGTGATGCGCAACTTCCAGTCGCGCCCCGCCTGGCGCAGGGTCACAACGTCACCCACCTCGACAGCGAGACGGCTCGGCGGAAGAGCAAACTGGACGCTTTCCCGGGCCGTCCAGGTGTCATGAAGCCACGATTCGGCCAGCGCCTGGGCCCGTTCCTCGCCGATCACGAGCGGAAGGCTCGCACTCGCCACGCGGCTG
This sequence comes from Hyphomicrobiales bacterium, assembly GCA_015494375.1. Classification (GTDB taxonomy): domain Bacteria; phylum Pseudomonadota; class Alphaproteobacteria; order Rhizobiales; family S144-23; genus S144-23. The sequence goes on from WGBL01000254.1 coordinate 443, forward strand.
CTGGCGCCGAGGAGCCGCCGGCTCAACACCGCTGCCTGGCTGTAATCGCGCCCGGCATCGAGAAAGCTGATCCTGGCTGCGCCCGGAAGCTCGGTCTCCTGCGCCCGTGTGAGCTCGAGCAATGGTCTATCGGGCGCAATCTCGACGAGATCATCCGGGGTGAGCACCAGCCCGCTGTCGCCTGCGCCGCGATGGCGAAAATAGATTTTATCTCCGCTCTCGATCGAATCGAAGAAAAAGGCGAGCTCCAGCGGTTGCAGCGCCTGACGGGCCGACATGGTGCGATCGAGCACAAAGCCCTCGAGCATGCCCGTAAGGGCAGCGACGGAATAGTCGAGAAAGCCGTATTCATCGAGGATCGTCGAGACAACCGCCGGCAGCGGCCCGCTTGCAAGCCGGCCGTTGAGCCAATGGCCGAATTGCCAGTTGGCGCCGTCGGCCCAGACATCCTCGGCAAGGGGGAAGGCGGGGTAGGGCCGCGCATCCCAGGCATAGACGTAGATGCGCTCGAGATCGACCATCCGCCCGCCGTAGACGGTCGAGACGGGGTTGGGGTCGGTGGCGCTGTCGTAGTCTGGATGGCTCGGGTCGAAATAGTCGAGAAACGCCTGGATATAGCGGCGCTGGATGAAGTCGTCGCGAGTGCCACGACTGAAATAGGGAAAGACCGATTCCGAGCTCTTAGGGTCATAAAAGACGTTTGGCTGGTTGGAGCCCTTGTCAACCGCGGGGCAACCGAGCTCGGTGAACCAGATGGGCTTGGACTGCGGCACCCAGGCCGTCGGTGTCGCGGACGGCGTGCCGCCCGGGCGATCGTAGTGGCTGTTCTGCCACCAGGACAGAATATCCTTGTAGCGGAAAACCCACGGCGCGCCGTGACCGTCGGTAATGGGCGTGCGCACCTGCGCCTGGCGATCGGCGTCGCTCGCATAGTACCAGTCGAAGCCTTCGCCGCCGCGAATGTTCGCCTTGAGGTAATCGAGATCGTGAATGAACCGATAGCCGGCCTGATAGTCGGCATGGCCGGTGCCGTCGCGCCAATCCGACAGCGGCCAATAGACGTCGATGGCCACTGCATCGACATCGCTTGAAGCCCAGAGCGGATCGAGATGGAAATAGACGTCACCCGTCCCGTCGTTCGGCTGGTGACCGAAATACTCCGACCAGTCGGCGGCGTAACTCACTTTGGTCGCGCTGCCGAGAATGCTCTTGACGTCGGCCGCGAGCTGAACGAGGGCGGCGACGAAGGGATAGGAGCTCGCGCCATCGCGCACCCAGGTGAGACCGCGCAGCTCCGAGCCGATGAGGAAAGCATCGACGCCGCCTGCCGCCTTGCAGAGGTGGGCATAGTGCAGCACCATCCGCCGATAGGACCACTCAGCCGGGCCGCTGTAGCTGACGGTTGTGCCCGTCACCGTGAAATCGGCGGGGCTTGCGGTGCCGACGAAGGCATCGATCTGGGTCTTCGCGGCGGCCGTCTTGTCGGGGCTTCCCGCTTGACCGGGGGCCGGATCGATGGTGATGCGGCCGCGCCAGGGGTAGGCCGGCTGGCTTGCGCCGCCATAGGGGTTTGGCAGGTTGTTGCCCGCGGGGATATCCATGAGCAGGAAGGGGCAGAACGTGACCCCGAGGCCGCGGGCTTTCAGGTCTCCGATAGCGGCGACCACCGCGGCATCGGCGGGCGTGCCGCCGAATGCGGGACGGCCATCCACCTGAGAGACGACATGGGCACCCGAGCGGCCGACACCGCCAGCACTCCAGGCATAGGGCCGGGTGGTCTTGTTGGCGATCTCGACACCCGGTCTCAACTGGCACTTGTCGGCGCGCAAATCATTGCCGAACCAAGAGACGACAAGGTTGGCATTCTTGAGCCCTGTGAGGCTGTCCTCGAGCTCGTCGATGGCCACCTTCCAGTCGGAGCCGCCCTGACTGGTATGGACGTTTTCTGAGACCGTCACGCCGCCGCCCGCATCGCGCGTCACCTCATCGGTCTCATACACGAACTCGCCGCTTGCCGGGATGATGTCGACCGCGCGCACCTTTTTCTCGAAGACGTCGACGGCGCGAAAGACCTCGAAACTGAGCTGCGGCAAGCGATTGCCAAAACGCGCAAGCGGCATGCGCTCAAAAACGATATAGGCAAGGCCGCGATAGGCCGGTGTCTTGCCGACGCCGACATGGCCCTCGATTAGGCTGTCGGGGAGCTGATCCTCTCGCCCGCGATAGAGGCGATAATTGTATTGCGAGAGATCGAGCTCCTTGCCATCGGCCCAGACGCGACCGATGCGGGTGATCTCGCCTTCGCAGAGCCCGACCGCGAAATTGGCATAGTAGTAGTAATCCGTCCGCGTCGTGCTGCTCTGTGTGGGCTGGCGCGCGCCTTTGCCGCCGCCGCCACCGCCACCGCCGCCCGTCTCGATGGTGGTGGTCACCGCCTCCTCTTCGAAGTCGGTCGCCCAGATGACCTGCCCCGCCAGCCGTGCACGACCATAAAGCCGCGGAATGGGCGCCCCCTCGCTCGAGGCCATCACCTGCAGATCACTCAGCCGGGGCCCCTCCACATGACGTGCCTGGCCTGAGGGCGCAAACAGTGCCTGGTCGATCATCTGGCCGGCAAAGGCGCCGACCGCGCGGCCGATGGCGGCTCCCGTGATCGTGGCGCCGGCAATCGAGACGCTCGGCAATATGGCGCTGCCGATGGCCGCACCGGCAAGGCTGAGGGCGAGTGTTGCCATCTCTCTTATCCTGAACCTCTTTGTCCTCGATCCGGTCTTGCGCGAAAGCGCGTGCGTATCAGCGTGCGTTTCAGGTGTTGGGTGGCCTCGGTGCGTCTTGGGCCATCTCAGTCTTTGGTGCCGGGGAATGAAAAGACGCCGACGATCCGCCGCCGCCACCAGGGGCCCAGGTGCACCTCGGCCACGGGCAGCCCCTCCTGGGCGTGGATCATCGTCTCGGGCGATGCGACGACGGCCAGATGCTTGGCCGGGGCGCGGCGAAAGATGCGAAAGAGGAGCACGTCACCCGGGCGCCAACAGCCGTCGGCTACGCGAACGAGATAACGCTCGGCCGCCTCGAGCAGCGCCTCCTTGCCGCTGGCTTCGGCCCAATCTGGTGTATAGGGCACAAGAGGCGCCGGCTCGGGGCCCAGCAGCTCACGCCACAGACCGCGGATGAGCCCGAGGCAATCACACCCCGCGCCCTTGCAGCTCGCCTGATGACGATAGGGTGTGCCGATCCAGCCGCGCGCCGCGCGCACGATTGTTGCCCGTTCAAGCATTGCCGATGGCTGCAAAGGTGAAGAAGGCACAGTGGCGGATTTGGGAGAAACTCAGCGGACTATATGAGTATGTGAGCAGGCCGCAGGAAGACGTGTTCGTCCCGCACCAAGAGAGCCATTTGAAAGCCCCTTAGCTACTGCCGACGGCCTTGGGGTCGTCGCGGTTGGGATAGGAAGTTACGAAGTCGTTGCCCGGCATATGGGGAAAGCCGCGAAAGTTGAGAACGTTGGCAAACTTCGCCTCACAAGTCTCGATGCGTTTGTCGCAGCCGGCCGTGATGGTGAAGGTGTCACCGACACTCACGGGCTTTGCCATCGCCTGCCAAAGCTCGATTGTCACGGTGCCGGTCCCAACCACATGGCGCTTGACCTCCATGGCCTGACCGGCATTGGCACCACTCGTCCAGGTGAGGAGCCCGCGCGTGAACCATTCGTCGGCAAAGGCCGAAAGGCCGCTTGCCTCGAACTGGCGGGCGGAGATGGCGACGGTCACCGCGCCTGCCCCCGTGAATGCCGCCTGGTTGAGATCGACACCACAGCGGGCGTCACCAAGATCGGCGTCGCAAGTGAATTGGTAGCTCCGCCCCTTCTCCTGCTGCAGGTAGTGGCTGAGGCCGCGGATTTCGGCGGCAAAGCCATGCTCGGTCCGGCGCACCTCGCCGATCGAGCCTGTGCGCAAAAGGACGCGCTCGGAAGGATTTTGCCAGTTGACGCGAAAGATCTCGATGCGGGCGTCATCGAAGAGGCCTTGGGCCAGGTCGTCTTCGCTCAGCGTCTCAGAGCGCAAAGCACTTTCGACATCGAGGTTATCGACGGCAAGGCCCACACTCTGGCGCATGTCGCTAGCAGTAAAGCCGCTTGCGGCCTCGAACGTCGTGCCGTCGAACGCCAAGTCACGATCGTGATCGGTAAAGCCCAGGCGCACACCATCGCGGCGCGTCACCCGCCAGCACCAGCAAAGGGTGGTCGCGCCGCTGTCGAGATGGTTCTGAAGGGTCTGGGGCAGCGCTCTCATAGCAGCACCTCGACGATTGGAATGCTCGGGATTGTGCCATGCTCGAAGCTCGCCAGATTGATCTCCAGCCGGTCGCTGTCAAAGCGCACCGGCACATCGAACTCAAAGCCCGCCGTGACACTGGCGCCGGCCGCCGGGATGGCACCCGGCAAAAAGACGACAAGACCGGTCGTTGTGTCGAGGGTGTAGTCGACGCCTTCGCTCTTGAGCACACCATCAACCGCAACCAGCACGGTCCCGGCAACGGGTTTTGCGATCTTGCGGCTGTAGGGTGCAAATCCGCCGCCGTAGCGCTTGGTCAGCTGAAACGTGTCGTTGGTGCCGTCGCCAGTGCCGATCACCTGGTCGTCCTTGGCGGGCACGGCACTCGGCGCACACGATTTGAAGTCGGTGTGGTCTTTCCAGCGAAAACCGTAGAGTCGGCCGCGCCGCTCCTCGAAGAAGGCAATGACGGCATGGAGATCGTCAATGCTGCGAATGCCATAGCCGGCGTTGTACTTGCGGCGCGAATCCGCCCAGCGGGCGTTGCGCTCCTCGGCCCCCGAGCCGAGCACAATGACATCGGTGCGTCTCTCGGGCCCACCACTGGCGCCACGCGAGATGGCAGTGGGGAAGCGGACTTCGTGAAACGACATGATCGCTTTTCGTTATCAGTTCCTGGAGCTCTTAGGGGAGCAGGCGAGCTGGCGAGGGGGCCCGCGAGTGAAGGGCTTTCTAGAGGCCTCCAGAGAGGGCTTTGTCAGTGGCTTTGGAGGGGCCTAAAGGTTGCGTTCACCCTGACCGACCAGGCGATTGAGCGCCGCTGCGATTTGCGATTGCGAGCGCAAGAAGCTCTCAGCATCGGGGCTCGTGACATGGAAATTGATGGTGAGGGCGCGCGCACCATCGGCCCGCACGCCGAGCCGCCCATCGGCGCCGCGCGCGAGCGGCAGGATGGCCTCGGCGCCGCGCTCGCCCATGACACCGAGTTGGCCGCGGCCGAATGTAAAGCCGGTCGGGCGCGCCACGACGCCCCCCTCGGCAAATGGCACCGGCAGCCGGGGTGCCGCGACACCGCCTTTGGCGAAGCCGGTGAAGCCTGAGAAGAGTTGCGAGAACGCCGAGCCGATGAACTGCTCGAGTGGCTTGAAGGCGGCGCGAAAGGCCAGGCGCGAGAGGCTGAGCGCCAGAGAGCGCAGGGTGTCCTCGAGGCTGCGGCCGCGAATGGCGACATCGCCAAAGGCCCGCGTGAGAGAGCGCGCGAACCCCTCGCCGAGCTTCGCTGCAGCGCTCAGTGACTTTTCGAACGAACGGGTGTCGATTGAAAGATCGACCCGATAATTACCGATCAGCTCCGCCATGACCGCTCCTCATCCATTCCACTCATGCCATCAACTCAGCTGCGCAAGCTAAGCGCTGCCTGCCCTTTTTTATTGCTTACTCCCGCCGCCACCCCCTGCCAGCCGCCGGGCGCGTTACGGAGCAGAGGTGGTTCCCAGTGGCACACATTGTCGCCCCGGAAGAAATGCGGCCAATGTCGCTTCCGGCAAGCACGCTCTCGCTCCGCATTTCTATCCGGGGCCTGAACCAGGTGTCAGGTGTCACGTGTCAGGTGCCAGACTCAGGTACCAGGTGTCAGGTGTCAGATAACAGCCTTGTCATCCTCGGGCCGTGTGGGGCGAAGCCCCATCGCGTGACCCGAGGATCCAGCGTAAGAAGCGGCGAAGCCTCGAAAATGCCATCCCTTGGCAAGGCTCGTGGCTATGGGTCCCCGATAATCCCGCGGATCGAGGGGGCGCAAGATGGCACCTGTTCCGGCCGGGGGATTTCGGGGACGACAACGGCTTGCAGCGCATTCCGACCTCTGGTTTCTGATGGCTGCCCCCATCGCTCCGGGCCCGGGCCAGGCGGTCAGCCGATTTGTCTTCCTCGTCGGCCCTGCGCGTGACGCTGTCCGCCCCTATGGCGCACTCGCCATTATTGTCCTGGTTGAGTTGACGCCCGGCCCTTTGCTTGGCGCCTCATCTTTGCTCACTGCTCTTTTGCCCACTGCTTTGCTCACGGCCCGCCGCGCGATCTCCTTGCCGCGGCGGGGTCGCGGCGTCCGGGTAGGCGCGCATGAGCCTCTCGAGGGCGCTCCGGCTTGGCGGGCGCGGGGTGAAGGGCGTGCCCTGCAAGCCTTCGAGGGCGGCCTGGAACTCCCGTGGTGTCATGGCCCAGAACGCAGCGGGCGGGAGGCGCAAGACGCCCAGCCCCAAAGCCATGACCTCACGCCAAGGGAAGGGTTGCGGGCTCACTGCTCGGCCTCGTGGCTTTGGGGCTGGGGGACAGCTGCCATCGGCGCTTTGGGGGCCTGCACCGCGCTCTCGCTCCCCATGGGCGGCCTCTCGGGCTCATGGCAAGCATCGGGTGGCCCGCCAAAGGTCGCCTCGAGCAGCCTCACCACAATCTCGACAAAGCCCGCTGCACCGCCCTCGGCCCGCATCCGTGCCACCGCCTCCTCGTCGACAGGATGGCCGCCGCCACGGAGGCCCGCGGCGATGATACGGATGGCGTCGCGGGCGCTGATCCGCCCCTTCTGAAAACGCTCGGCAAGCGCCAACAGATCCTCGTCGCCAAAGGCGTGCTCGAGATCCGCGAGTGCACCAAGGGTGAGGCACAGACGATAGCTACGGCCGTCGAGCCGGGCCTCGATCTCGCCGCGGTGGCGGTTGACCATGATCTTTCCGCTCTCCTCGATCCGTTCCCTCGAGTCGTTCCCTCGAGCAGCTCTCTCGAGCAGCTCCCGCGAGCTGTCCGCCCGACCAGGCCGCGCGATCAGATGGCGGTAAAAGTGAGGTCGCCCGCCGACTCGAGCGCAATGTCGAATGTCAGCTCACCATCGTGACTTCCGGCGTACTCGAGAGCGGCGATATGAAAGCGCCCCTCCACCGTGCCGAAGTCGGGAATGATGACTTGCCAATCGCGGATCGTGCCGGCGAAGAAGAGGGAGCGGACCGTCTCGTCGGCGACATCGTCCTTGAAGATGCCGCTGCCGGAGACCCGCGCACTCTTGACGCCGGCGCCTTCGAGCAGCTCGCGCCAATGCCCCACCGATTCGGTATGGGTGATGTCGACGGTCTCGGCATTGAAAGCGAGCGTGCGCGAGCGGAGCCCGGCCACGGTCTGAAAGGCGCCGAGGCCGTCGCTGTCGACCTTGAGCAGCAAGTCCTTGCCCTTTTGGGCGGCCATGTCGTGTTCTCCTCTGTTGGGATGCTAAAGGCCGCATCTCCGCCTCCATGCCGGCTGAGAGAGTGGGGCGGGGAGACGGCGAGATGGCGAGCACGAGACCGTGCCTGCCTCTCGAGCGGCGAAGAGAGGTCGGCGGAGCGTCGGGAGCCGTGGGAGCTCTGCAGCTTTTCGATCCGAGCCAAGCGGCAGCCGGATGAGGCGCGTGGCGCGCTGTCGTCGGAAGCCGAAGGAAAGAGGTTAGGGCATCGGCTCGGTGACGGCCCGATAGCGCACAATCGCCTGATAGGGGGCCGCCTCGCCGCCGCGCCGGACCTCGCTCTGCTCATAGCGAAGATTGACAAGGCGATGGTTCGTCATGGAGAGGCTGGCGCCATCGAGAGCGGCTCTGAGGGCGGCGACGATGGCCTCGACCTCCTTGATCCCCGGCTCTCCCGACCAGACATGGAAGGTCAGCAGATGCTCCTCGCCCCCCTCGGTCGCCGTGCTCCAGTCGCGTGCGACACTGGGGCCAAACGTGACATAGGGATAGCCGACGCCATGGGGCACATGCTCATAGATGCGGCCGCCGCCGAGAAGCCCCGCGAGGCCCGCATCGCTCACGAGCGCCTGATAGATGGCTTGGCGCAATTGCCAGCTCGCCGTATCGGCCATTTTGCTTCCCTTCCGAGCAGCCTTGTGGACTGTTCATCGTGCTCAACTGTTCATCCGTTCGGAACCCGAACCTACGGGCGGCGGATCGCGGCCGCCGCATCGCGCACGATGCGCGCTATTAGCGCCCGTCGCGCCTCTTCCGTTGTGCGCCCTCGCGGCGCCCCAGCCGCCCGCCCCCTCGCCGGCTCAGCAGACGGCACCCATGCCACAGACGGCGACCGCTCGGCGGACGGCGCCCGTTCGCGCTCGGCATCAGCACCGACTTGACGACGAGCCAGAGCAAGAGCAATCGCATCACGCAACATCAACTCCATGCGCGGTTTGTCGATACGATGGCGGATCTGGTGCAGAAGCCGCACAAGCCCCCGGGGCGCAACCAAGACCCTCACAGATCGCGCTCCTGACACTTGCAAATAAGCCGCGCCCGGCGACCATCGGGATCATAGAATGCAGAGATATAAAACGCCCGCGCACCGAGCCGGAACCGCATCCGCGAGGTGATGTCGCCGCGATAGCGGACCTCGACCTCATGGCTCAAGAGCCCCATCGACTTGTCCCCGATCACCTGCTCGCGAGCGCGAAGCGGCCGCACGGCCCCCCAAATGGTGTCGACCGCACTCCAGGTGCGGGTGCTGCCGCCGGCACCATCGGCCGCCAGATTGGGCGCCTCGAGCACGAGCCGCGCCCGCAGCTCGCCGATCCTTGCCGCGCTCACAGGTCGAGCCTCCGGTAGGGCGCAATCAGCCCGCCAACGGTCTCGGGCACACGCACGACGTTTGCCCCCACCGCAACCGGCTCGCGGCGCTCGAACCAGTGCGCGACAAGCAGCAGAATGGCCTGGCGGAGCGGTTGGGGCACATCGCTCGGACTGTCGCCGTAGCCGGCGGAAAAGTCGATCTCGATGCCATTGATTGCGCGCGTCGGTGCCGGCCAGACCGCGGCCGCGGCTCGGACGATCCGCACCGGTGCGCTCGCGGTGTCGACCAGATAGTCGCTCGCCGGGATGATCTGGCTTGAGCCGTCAGCGTCGAGCACCCGGATCTCGCTCACCTGCTGCACCGGCCCGAGCGCGATCTCCACCGGGCCATCGGCAGGCCAGTCGTCGCGCACGAGCCGCCAGCTCTGGGTGATCATGGCCTGCATCAGCGTTTGCTCGATATGAACGCGAGCGGCCGTAATGAGGCTCGAGATGAGGAGGTCCTCATCAGTGCCATCGACCCGCAAATGCGCCTTGGCCTCACCAAGACTGACGGGCTCGACGGCCGGCCCGGAAATCGGAATAAGTGGCATTTTCGATCTTCTTTGATCTTTTTTCCTGCGACATCGTCCGGCGGCCCCAATCGCCACCAAGTGGCAAACAATGCCTCACTGCCGACATTACCTCTGCCTCTCCGCCCGGCTTGGAGCGCATGGCATGCGGTGCGATCGCGCACCTCAGGGGGGCGGGCGGCTGCAACGGGAGGGGATTGCAGCCGCCCACTGGGCCGGAGTGTGGAGGAGTGGGAGGGGGGCGTCGGCCCAGTTGAACCCATTTTGCAAGGAGCGCGGGAGGGGGGACGAACCCGAACCCTTCGCTCGGCGAGCGCACGAGACGCCCGAGAGAGCAAGACCCAGGCTCGCCATTCCCGCCCTGACTCGGCTCCGTGCGAGCTGCGACGCTTGTTTGCGTGCGCGACTGTCTCCTTCTGCGCTCTTAAGTGCGCTCTTACGAGAGACCGAACTTGAGCAGCTTGATGGCGTCGAAATCCTGCACGCCACCGCCCACACGCTTGGTCGTGTAGAAGAGCACATAGGGCTTGGCGCTGTAGGGGTCGCGCAAGACCCGGATGCCGAGCCGGTCGACGATGAGATAGCCGCGCGAGAAATCGCCAAAGGCGATCGAGTAGCTGTCGGCGGCGATGTCGGGCATGTCCTCGGATTCGGCGATCGGGAAGTTCATGAGCGAGGGCTGGCCTCCCGGCACCGCGGGCGGCTGCCAGATGTAGTTGCCATTGGCATCCTTGAACTTGCGGATCTCGGCCTGAACCGAGCGGTTCATCACCCAGTGGGCGTTGGCGCGATAGCCGGCCTTGAGGCTATAGATGAGGTCGACCAGATCATCGCTCGGGTTGGTGGCATCGAAGGCGCCGGCAGTGCCGGTGGGCAGATAGCCGATGTTGCCCCAGCTCCATGTGGTATTGTCGACCTTGGGATAGTTGAGAAAGCCCTGGGGTTTGTTGACGCCGTCGCCATTGACGAAGGCGGTGCCTTCCTGCTCGGCAAAGGCGATCCTCACCTCCTCGGCAATCCATTGGTCGATGTTGACCGCCGCGTCCTCGAGAAGGGTCGCGGTTGCCGCCGGCATGGCATAGAGCTCCATGGTGGGGAAAGAGAGCTCGGAAAGGGTCGGCGTGCTCGTTTGCGGCCGGGCATCGGTTTCGCCTACCCAGCCGGTGCCGGGCCCGGTGATGGCGAAGGGCTTCTTGTAGACATTGGCGCTCACCTGGCGAATGCCGGCAATCGCGCGAATGGGCGAGATGTCCTTGAGTGAGCGCGCGATCACCCGCTCGGTCTCATCGGGGACGAGATAGCCGCCGTCGGGGTTGGAGCCGGCCGAAAGCGCCTTCGCCTCGAGCTTCAGGAGCCCGCTCGCATCGCCCTTGCGGACATAGCTCTCGAATGCCGCGCGATGCTCATAGGCGCTTGGGGAAGCGGCGCGATCGCGGCCGAGCCTCGGGCGGGCACTCTTGAGCGCGAGCTCGTCGACGATGCGCTTGTGCTCGCTGATGGCCTCGTTGATGCGCTCGAGCTTTTCGTTGGTCACCACATCGCTGGCCATGCGCCGCTCGATTTGCGCCAGGCGCTCGTCGTTCGTCTCCTTGAAGGCTTCGAACGCTCGCATGAAGTCCTCAAAGGCGCGGGCGATATCGCCGCCACCCAGGTGCTTGGTCTCCAGTTGATTGCTTGATTTGCGATTGCTCATATCCAGCTACCTCGTGCTCGCTTGTCTGATTTGCGCAGCGGCGGCCTCAATCAGGGCCACGAGCCGCGCCTCGTCATCGGCATCGCCGCGAGCCTCCAGCTTGCGCGCGAGCGCCCTGAAACCCTGGCTGATCATCAGCCGGGCCTGGTTGCGCGTGAGCCCAGCCTCCCGCTTGAGCCAGCGCTCGAATTCCCGTTCGGTGGGAATGCCGTTCTCGAAAGGGTGCGCCTTGACCGCCTGGATCCGCGCCCCGGGTTGCATGGGAAACGTCACAACCGAGATTTCCCAGAGATCGATCTTGAGGAGCCGGCGCACGCCCGCCTTCGGGTCGCGCCGGCCCTCGATGGTCTTGAAACCGATGGAAAGGCCATCGAGCGCGCCCTCGCGCATGAGGCTCAAGACCTCGCGCGCCCGCGCCACCTCCCGCATGAGCCGCCCCTCGGCCCAGAGCCCCTGCGGTTCCTCGCGCAAGCGCTCCCAGACGCCGATGGGCTCGGCGGGGTCGTGTTGAAAGAGCATCTTGATGCCGCGCGGGCCCCGCTTTGCGAGACTCTCGGCAAAGGCGCCGCGCTCGACCACATCGCCCGCAAGGTCCTCCTCGCCGAACAAGCAGGCATAGCCGGCAAAGCGGCCCTCGGCGCTCACCTGTTTGAGGTCGAGGCGCGTGAACTTGACCTCCGGCGCCTCCGGCCGGTGGCTTGATCGCGTGTCGGTCATGGCGTGGTTGGCTTTTGCGTGCGATGGTTTGCTATGGCTTGCTGAGCGCTCTATGCCAGCGAAAAGTCAGAGACTGTCGGCGACATGAGCTGTACGGTGGGGGTCAGATGCCAGTGCCGCTCGGCGATCTGCGGGAGGGGCCGGAAAGCTCATCGCCACCCTCGATGGGGCCATAGCCGACAAGGGCGCGCTTCTCGTTGATGGTCAAAAACTCCGCCGCCTCGACACGCTTCCAGAGAGCCTCGCGCTCGGCGCTCAGCGCCTCAATGCTCTCGACGTCCGGGCGCAGCTCGAGGTCGTCGCCAAAGGCGGGGGCAAGCCAGCTCGTAAGCGCCCGCGCCGTACGCCGCACAAGTGGCAACACCGCCTGGCGCCAGAAGGTGCGGTTGGCCTCCTGATAGTTGGAATAGGTGTTGTCGTCGCCCGGGATGCCGAGCAGCATCGGCGGCACCGACAGCGCAAGTGCAATCTCTCGCGCGGCGACATGCTTGGCTTCGATAAAGTCCATGTCCTTGGGCGAGAGCGACATGGCCTTCCAGTCGAGCCCGCCCTCGAGCAGGAGCGGCCGGCCGGCATTGCGGGCGCCCTGAAAGCTCGCCTCGAGCTCGGCCTTGAGGCGCTCGAATTGCTCGCCAGTGAGATGGCCATGGCCGGCACGATAGACGAGCGCCCCCGAGGGGCGTGCCGCATTGTCGAGCAGCGCCTTGTTCCATTGGCTTGCCACGTTGTGAATATCGATGGCGACACTCGCCGCCTCGATGGGGCTGAAGCCGTAGTGGTCGTCGTTGGGGTGAAAGAGGGAAAGGTGCAGGATGGGCCGCACCGCGCCGGGCGCCACCTCCTGCTCGAAGCGATGGGTGCGCCCGGCAACCGTATATTCATAGGCCGCAGGCCAGCCGTCCGGGCCCGGCACCACCTTCATGCGGTCGGGGCGCAGCGCATGGAGCTCGCGCACCTCGCCTGAAAGGTTCACCGCCTCGAGATAGCTGTTGCCGGCAACGAGCAAATAGCCATACCAGGCCTCGAGCAGATCGGGGCCGCATTGAGTCGCATTCGGTTTGGCCAGCAGCGTCAGAAGAGGATGAGTGTCGAGCCTCTCATCCCCGCGCCAGAGCCGCAATGGCACCGAGGCCGCCGCTTCGCTGATCATCCGCACCGAGCGATAGACAATAGCGTTTTGCATATAGCCTTCGCGTGCGAACGCGGCGTAGTCCCGCGGCGTCCAGACCGGGCCGCCCTGCCACTGCATGGCAATGAGCGCACCTGTGGCGCTTTCCTTGGTATCGCTCGGGGCGGGCCCCGGGGCCTTCCGCCATCGCTTCCAGATGCGGCTCAAATAGGACATAGCGCTCTTTTCTCTCCGCAAAAGCCGGTGTCGTTCTCCGATCACCCGCGCACGACCCGCCCAACATCATCGTCCCGCGAATGTTGCGCGTGCTGCATGTTCGATTGAGACGCTCAGTCTCGACACCCTTCTCGTTGCCCCGATGAGCACCTGTTGCCCACCCGAGACACAATGGCTGCCCGCCTGTTGCCGATAATCAGACGGTGCGAACGCGGGGATGGCCTCCGGGCGCGAGCATGAGCTCGGTGAGGGCCCAGACGAGGGCATCCATGCGGTCAGGGCTGCGGCCACCGCCGAGGCCGTCCGGGCCGAACTCGGCCATCTGGTCCTCGAGCTCGGGAAAAGTACCCACATGCCGGACGCGGCCCTGGGCATAGAGCGCGGCCACGGGCTCGGCCCGCACCCACTTGCCGCGGGTGGCACGCACCATCCTGACGGGTACACTTGCGTCGACCTGATGCAGCACACCCGCCACCAGCTCGCCACCCTGGTTGACCTCGGCGACGATGGCATCGGCGCTCCAGCCGTGAAAGGCCCTGACGGCCGCCTCGGCCCAGACGAGCGGCTGGCGCCCGGCAACCGAGCAGTCCGCCAGGACATAGCCGCGCTCGTCCTCGCCGAGGCCCGCAACGACAATGCCGCAGGCGTCTGCGCTCTTGCCGCTCGTCACAGGCGGGTCAACCGCAACAACGATCCGCCGCAAGGGGCCGTGGCGCCGCACCCGCGCCTGCTCGAGCCGTGCCCGCGGCCAGAGTGTGTCCTCGCGGTCCTCGATCAACTCTCCGTCGAGCTCCTGGCGGCCGAGGCGCGTGCCGCCATAGCGCTCGCTCACGGCGGCCAGAAAGCTTGGCGCCAGATTGTGGGCGTTGTCGGCGGTCCGCATCCGCGAGACCACGGTCGCCGGATCGGCCAGGATGCGCTTCAGAAGCGCCGAGGGGCGCGGTGTCGTCGTCACCACCTGGCGCGGCCGAGGGCCAAGACGAAGGCCGAACTGCAACATGTCCCACGCCGCCGCGCCATAGCGCCATTTGCAGAGCTCGTCACACCAGGCGGCGGCGAATTGCGGCCCGCGCAAGCTTTCGGGGTCGTCGGCCGAGAACATCTGCGCCACCGCACCATTGGGCCAGACGAGCTCCCGTTTTGATGAGCGAAAAGTGGGGCGTTCGCTGTCCGCGTGCACCGCCATCAGGCCCGAAACACCCTCGACCATGACCGCGCGGACATCGCCAAGGGTCTCACCGACAAGAGCGATGCGCGCAACCGGCCGCTCGGCGATGGGCTCAAGGCCGAGGGCCATGGCGCGCACCCACTCGGCGCCCGCGCGCGTCTTGCCGGCGCCGCGCCCGCCGAGCAAGAGCCAGGTCGTCCACGGCACGCCGGCCCCGGTCGCCAGGGGCGGCAGCTGGTCGTCGCGAGCCCAGATCTGCCAGTCGCGCGCAAGCCGCTCGAGCTCGGTATGGGAGAGCGTCGAGAGAAACGCCTCAAGCCGGCCCTGCCTCTCTAAGTCGCGCAATGCGGCGCGCAATCTCCTCGCGCCAGCGCTCCGCATCACTCTCTGCGCCGCCCCTTGTGCCGTCGCCCGATTGCCTGGCACGCGCCTCACCCTTCTCCAGAGCCCGCCGTGTCTGCTCTTCAAACTCGCTCAGCTTTTCGAAACTTCGTATGAGCGCGCCAAGCTCACGTGCCTGACGCTCACTCTCGAGCGCTCCGGGCTCGGCCTCGGTCGCGAGCCGTTCCTCGATCATCCTGAGCTTCCTTTCGATTGCATGATAGAGCCGCGCGATGAGGCCGAGGCGCCGCTCGAGCGCCTGCGCGCCCGGCTTTCCCATGTTGACAGGTTTGGCAGCCAGGCTCGGCCCGCTTGCGCTGTGCGCAATCCGGCCTTTCTCGGTCGAGCCGTGCGGGGGCTTGGGTTTGCGCTGCTGCTTGCCGCGCCGAGCCCGCAACTTGGGCCTCGACCTCGGCGCACGCAGCGGCCAACCCTCCTTCCGGGCTCTGCGGTAGAGCTGTGCGACACTGACACCAAAGCGCGCACAGATGGTGGCAACGCTCCCATCGCCCCCACAATAGGCCCGTCTGATGGCGGGCCAGTCGGGCTGGGGCGGTGGCGCGCCGGTGGAGCCCTCAGGAATAGCGCAACCCCGAAAATGGTGAAAACGAAAGAAGCCGGCCCAAAGCGCGCCGGCTTCTCGATGCATTCTTCGCATCGTAGAGGCAATGTATCAAAGCATCGCAACGATGTCAACACAAAATTTAAATAGAAGAAGAGTTATTCTTATAAACACTCATAGGATAAAGGCAAAAATACGACATAATACATCGGCTGGGAGGGGCGGAAATAACTTTTGTGACACACTTTGGTTTATACCAAAGTGGCCAATTTCATATCCGGGCGGGTCTGCCGTTCGGCTCGTGCGGCCCTGGGCGGATCTGCTGTTCGGGCCGAGTAGCCTAGCGGGCCGGCATCTGATAGGAAAGGGTGCCCCGCGCCCGCGCCAGCCACACTAAATCCTTGCCACACTCTCGTGGTGTGCTCAAACTGACAAACTGACAAGAATCGCCTTGATCACTGGTGCGACAACACTCTGGTGTTGCGCTGCGATGTCATCATGGTCGATCAGGGCGAACCAGGCCGAACGCAGAATGGGGCTCTGACCTTGAGCGATTGGATCTACAGGCGGGGTGGCGGTGCACGGCTCATCAACTGGCTGGCCGTCGACTCGTGGCTCGATTCGAGCCTCTATCAGGCTTGGCTTGGCTTTAAGGACTGGTGGGCGGCACTCGTCGCCTTCTTTGCACGGTTTCGTCTCACAGGCGCCCGCCGCGTCATCAATGAGCTTGCGTCGGAAACGTTCACACTCGGCCTTGGCGGTGGCATGGTGATGCTCGCCCTTGCCCTACCGGCCTTTGAGATTGTCGACCGCGATGATTGGCTTGCAACCGGAAAGTACAGTGTCGTCTTTCTCGATCGCTACGGCAACGAGATCGGCAAGCGGGGGATCATGCTCAATGATTCGGTGCCGCTCGAGGAAATCCCCGACTATCTCATCAAGGCAACCCTTGCCACGGAGGACCGCCGCTTCTTCAGCCACTTCGGCATTGACATCTGGGGCACCCTTCGGGCGCTGCTTGAGAACGTGCGTGCCAATGAGGTTCGCCAGGGCGGCTCGTCCATCACCCAGCAGCTGGCCAAGAACCTCTTTCTCACCCCCGAGCGCTCGCTCGAGCGCAAGATCAAGGAAGCCTTCATTGCGCTCTGGCTCGAGACGCACCTTACCAAGAAGCAAATCCTCAAGCTCTATCTCGACCGCGCTTATATGGGCGGCGGCGCTTTCGGCGTCGAGGCGGCGTCACAGTTTTATTTCAACAAGTCCGTCCGCGATGTGACGCTGGCGGAAGCCGCACTGCTGGCCGGCCTCTACAAGGCACCGACACGCTATGCGCCGCATATCTCGCTCGCCGCCTCGCGGCTTCGCACCAACGAGGTTCTCGACAATCTGGTCGAGGCCGGCTTTATGACCGAAGGCCAGGTCCAGGGAGCGCGCAAGAACCCGGCCCAAATTGTCGAGCGCAGCACGCCCGACGCCCCCAACTGGTTTCTCGACTGGGCCTTTGAAGAGGTCCAGCGCCTGTTGGCAGGGCGTGGCGAATTCGTGGTGACGGCCAGAACCACCATCGACATGCGATTGCAGGAAGCTGCGGACACGGCGGTGCAGACAATTCTCGGCCAATATTCGCGGGCGCGCAATGTCAAGCAGGCGGCGCTCGTCTCGATGGAGCCCGATGGCGCCGTGGTCGCCATGGTGGGCGGGCGCGACTATGGCGAGAGCAAATTCAATCGTGCCGCGCACGCCAAGCGCCAGCCGGGCTCCTCGTTCAAGCCCTATGTCTATCTGACAGCCCTGCAGAACGGCTACCGGCCCAACACCATTGTCGTTGATGGGCCTGTGAGTTGCGGCCGCTGGTCGCCGCGCAACTACTCGGGCGGCTATCGCGGCCGCATGCCACTGGTGACGGCGCTTGCCAAATCGATCAATACGGTCGCCGTCAAGCTCTCGCTCAAGGTTGGGCGCGACAAGGTCCTCGAGAATGTGCGTAAGATGGGCATCGTCGGCCCGCGCAAGAGTTGCTCGATGGCGCTCGGCGACAAGGGCATTACGCCACTCGAGCACACAGGAGGCTACGCACATTTCGCCAATGGAGGCAAAGAGGTGCGGCCCTATGGGATCCTCGAGATCCGCAACTCCAAGGGGGAGCTCATCTATTCCCACGAGCGGGATGAGCCCAAACCGCGCCAGATCTTCGATCCCGAGCACATTCGCATGCTCAACTACATGCTGGGCCAGGTGGTGGCCGCGGGAACAGGACGCCGAGCGCAGCTCGATTTCACCTATGCCGCCGGCAAAACAGGCACGACATCTGGCTATAAGGACGGCTGGTTCATGGGCTATACCGGCAAGTACGTGACGGGCGTCTGGTTTGGCAATGACAACTTCCGGCCGACCAATCGCGTCACAGGTGGCAGCCTGCCGGCAATGACATGGAAGCTCTACATGGTTGCGGCCCATCAGAACGCTGCTTTTCCCGCCATCCCGGGGCTGCCGCTACACCCCCAACAGGCGGCCGAGTTGGCGCGCGTTGCGGCGCTCCGGCGCACCAACCCCGTCGCGGCGGAGGCCTCGGGCGAAGAGAAGGGCGCCATGGCGAAAGTGACGCGCAAAATCTTGCGACGGCTGGTCATGGAGCTCAAGACGGCCCGCGGCGATGATCGTCGCGACAAGGCGTCCACGCCCTCCAAGCACCCTAAGAAAGACCGCCGCGCAAGCGCCCAACATCCGAGCCTGGCAAGAAACACTTCGCTTGAATAGCGCTGAGCGACGTGAGCGGGTTTCATGGCCATTTTGATCAATTTCCTTCTTTTTGTTGGCATTGCTCTGGCCACCGGGCTCGGCTCGGCCTGGTACATGATCGAGAAGGGCTCACAGCTTACGACACGCCGCCTGGGCCCGTGGGTCGTATGGAGGTTGGCCGGACACATAGACGCCGACCCCTATACGTTGGCCCATGTCGTGCGCTCGGGGCGGCTTCCGATGACGACCAGCAATGCCCGCTACTACCTGGCGGAGCGGGACAGCAACGGCGATAAACTCTATGCCGATTGCGAGTATGAGATCGTCGGCAAGGGCCCGCGGGCACGATGGTGGAGTCTGGCCGCCTACGACGGCAATGGACGTCTTATGGACAATCCCGCACAGCGCTATGCGTATAACAGCAACGCCGTGTTGCGTGATGGCGAGGGGCGTTATCGGATTGTGCTCGCCCGCGATGCCCGACCCGGCAATTGGCTGCCGGTGAGAAGTGAGCACCGGCTTATGCTGATGCTCAGGGTCTATGGCCCGGAGGTCTCTGACGACAATATCGATGCCGATGCCGAACGGCGCGAGTTGCCCGAAATCAGGAGATTGGGATGCCGATGAGATGGCACTGGCTCGGGCGCTGGTTCTCGCACTGGAGCTGGTTCTGGGCAGGCGCTGGCCTGCTGCTCGGTGGCATCATTCATATAACAACGATCCTTGCGCTGCCCCATCTTTCGACAAACAGCGCCTGGCAGCGGCTCAGTTTCAACACCCCCGCCAACGACATGCAGGTGTTGCCCCCCATTGAGCCGGGGCTTGAAATCTTGCCGCTGATGGCGCCTGATGTCCGCTATGCGCTCTGCCGCTATGACCTCGAAAGGGGCCCGGTGATCGTCCGCGCTCAGCTCCTTGAGCCCACCTGGTCGATTGCCCTCTATACGCCGCGATCGCTCAACTTCTATGCCATCACGGGGGCTGACCTCAAAGGCAGCAATGTGACGCTCATCCTCACCACGGCCGAGGAGGGGGGTGGAAGCAATCTGCCGTTTCTCAAGGGCTCGGGTGCTCTGACGGTGGCGGTGCCGGAGAGAAAAGGGCTTTTGTTGCTCAGAGCGCCGCTGCGCAGCCAAGCCTATTCACCTGCGACCCAGGCTGCACTTGAGCAGGCAAGCTGTCGCCCCGCGCAAGTGCCTGCGCAATCTGCGGCGCGGTTGCAATGACAGGATCAACACACAACTTGAATTGCCCTTATGCGGGCTGCCCCCAACCAGAGTGCGCCCGACCTGTGCCCCCGAAGGGCCAGTAGAAACACCCGCCACAAGAGAAACCGCCGCCACAAGAGAACCCCCCGCCAGCAAACGGCGCGCCGAAATCACTCGCCTTTTCGCTGTCGAGCAACCTTGTGGGAGGGC
>WGBL01000255.1 GCA_015494375.1 Hyphomicrobiales bacterium
CCCCCCATATCCCAAGCGCGTGGCCGATGTCCCAAGCGCGTGGCCCCGATGTCCGGAATGGTGGGCCGAAGGGCACGGCGTATACGAGTGGACCCGCCGCCCAATGCCGCCCAATGCCGCCTAATGTCGCCCAATGCCCCCTAATGCCGACCAATGCCGCCTAATGTCGCCTGATGACAAGTTCAATGGCCCTTACACCGCGGGACCTCGTGACAGCGCGGAGGGCCAACGCAACAGAAAGAGGCGCTTCGAGCTCGGCCAGTCGCTTCGAGCTCGACCAGTCGCTTTCAACCTTCGGACTGCGGAAAAACAAGCACCGCCCCGGGGTCGAGCGTAACCCCCACCTCGGTGCCCCGCTTGGGCGCGTCGCCGTCGCCCACCCGCGCGCGCAAAGGCGCCTCGAGCCCCGCAACCGCCACCTCGATCACCGCCTGATCGCCGAGAAACCGCACCTCGAGCACGCGGCCCGCAAGCCCCTCGTCCGTGGCCTTGAGGCGCACACCGCGCTCGCGCACACAAAAGACGATAGGTGCTTCGGACGCCAGGCCATCGAGCGCCGGGGCCGCCTCGGGAAAGAGCGCGGCAATCTCTCGAGGCGTGGTGTGTATCTCGTTCACCTCCGAGAAAAAGCGCGCGACAAAGAGGTCTCGGGGCCGGCGATAGAGCGCTTCGGACGGCCCCACCTGGACAATGCGCCCGCCGCGCATGACCGCAATGCGGTCGCCCAATCGCATGGCCTCCTCGGGATTGTGCGTCACGATGATCGAGGTGGCGCGCATCTCGCGCAGGATGGTGAGCGTCTGGTCCTGCATGAACTCGCGCAACTGCACATCGAGGCCGCTGAAGGGCTCGTCCATCATCAGAACGCTCGGCCGCGGGGCGATGGCGCGGGCAAGCGCCACCCGCTGCTGCTCGCCGCCCGAGAGGATGTGGGGGTACTCCCGCGCCTGCGCGCCAAGCCCCACCCGCGCGAGCGCCGCCATGGCCGCCTGCTCGGCCTCGGGTTTGGGGATGCCTTTGAGGCCGAAGGCGACATTGTCGAGGATCGTCAAATGCGGGAAAAGGGCAAAATCCTGGAACATGAGCCCGACATTGCGCGCCTCGGGCGGCACGAAACGGTTGGGCCCCGCTACCTCCTGGCCGTTGATGAGCACCCGGCCGGCCGATGGTTTCTCGATGCCCGCGGCAATGCGCAAGAGTGTGGTCTTGCCACAACCCGACGGCCCCAAGAGACAGACGATCTCACCGGGCGCAATGTCGAGGGAAATGTCCCTCAGGGCATAGGTCTGGCCATAGCGCCGGGCGACATTCTCGAACGTCAAGCGCGCCGCAATGGTTGCTGCGGCCGCGCCACGCGCGCCCCACGCCGCGCCCCTGCCAGCGATCGCACGCGGCCTTTGCCGGCGAAACCAACGATTCACGAATTCGCCCTTCACTCACCTTCCACTCACGCCGAGCCCGCCAAGGCCAGCCTGTCGGCGAGCGCCATCGCTCGGCACTCTCATCTCGCTTCAATTCGCGCCAATCAAGCTTGCCTTAGGCGCGCCTCGAGCCTGCCCGCAAACGTGCCAACAGCGCCAATAGCGCCAATGCCGGGCAACGCGGTGTTGCCCTCGATCGGGCCCGGCTCTTCGACCAGCCGCACCTCAGCCCTCGGCTGCCCCCTGTCTTCGGCCTTCTGCGCCCGGGCTGAAGGCCGCCTTGCGGCTCGTTGTCGCCTCGCAGACGGTTGCCAAGCCGGCATCGCCAACGGCATCGCTGCCATGACCCTCGCCGCGACTGTCTTCTTCGCAGGCGCCGTCGTCTCGATTGTTGTGCGCTCTCTCGTCCGCCCGGTCCCCTTCGTCCACCTCCGTCTCATCCTCGCCCGCCTCGTCATCGCCCGCCTCGTCATCGTCCGCCGCATCGAGCGGCAGCTCGTCGGGCATCAGCGCGGCCAGCATCTGCGGCTCAGGCACCTCGAAATCGGGCGGCAGATTGGCATCGAGCAGCCCCGCCCCCTTGAGCTCGGCAAGCCCCGGCAGATCGCGGATGCTCTCAAGGCCGAAATGGTCGAGAAAGGCCTCGGTCGTGCCGTAGGTGACGGGCCGGCCCGGCGCCCGTCGGCGTCCGCGCAAACGCACCCAACCCGTCTCGAGCAAGACGTCGAGTGTGCCCTTCGAGGTCGCAACGCCGCGCACCTCCTCGATCTCGGCGCGGGTGACGGGCTGGTGATAGGCGATGATCGCGAGCGTCTCGAGCGCGGCTCGCGACAGGCGCCGCGTCACCACCACCTCACGCTTCATCAAATAGCCGAGGTCGGGGGCGGTGCGAAAGGCCCACTTGCCCGCCACGCGCACGAGATTGACACCGCGCGCGGCATAGTCCGCCTTGAGCTCTTCAAGAAGCCGACGGACGAGCGCAAGCCGCGCCTCCTCCTCATCGCCTTTGTTGTCGCCATTCGCAGTGGGATGCTCGTCAGTATTGGGAGAGTGTTGGGCAGGGCCGCGCGAAGCTGCAGCAGGGCCACCGAGATGGCCACCGGCATGGCCGCCAGGATGGCCGCCGCCATGATCGTCGGCATCGCCATTGGCGCTGTGTGCCGGCAACTTGATATGCTCGGCAAGCGCTCGCTCGGCAAGGGGCTCGGCACTCGCAAACAACAGCGCCTCGAGGATGCGCAAATTGGCCCGGTCGGAGCTGGCCGCAAAGACATGGTGCATGCCGGCGGAATCGGCTCGCGCCTCCTCGCCTGTCGCCCTTCTTCTGCCATTGCCATCTTCGGCCCGCATGGCCGCTGCCTGGCTTGCGCCGGATTGGCCGTCCACATTGGCCCTCTCGCGCCCAGTCCCCGTTATTGCCATGATCGATCTCTCGCGCTCGTTTGTTGTCTGCTCATTCATTATTCTGCATTTGTCGAAGATTCTGCATTTGCCGAAGCGGCTTCTTTTTTTCCCTTGGTCACTCCGGTTTTCTCTTTACTCGCGCTACTCGCGTGCCATGCGGCTCGCCTAAGGCTCCCGGGTCTCGGCGCTTTGCTCATCCGCCCATTGAGGCGCTTCGCGGCATTGGGGCGCTCCGGTTTGCCCCCCCCGTCGCGACGCTTCCGGCGCACATATAACGGCCCAAAAGCCACGGCCTGGCTGATCTCGACAACCCCCTCACGCGCCATCTCGAGAAGCGCGCCAAGGCTGCTCGCGACCACCGAGCGGGCATCGGCCCCCTCGCCCAGATAGTGCTGGAGATAGGCCTCGAGCGGTGCCCACTCAAGGCGCTCGCCCAAGAGCCGCTCAAGCCGCTCGCGGGCCTCCTGGAGCGACCAGACCTCGCGCACGGGCACCTCGAATGTGCTCACGATGGTGCGTTGGCGCTGCTCGGCATAGGCGCTCAAGAGATCGTAGATGGTGGCCTCATAGCGGCTCTCGCGGCTGAGGCGTAGGGGCTCGGGTGCGCCGCGCGCAAAGACATCGCGCCCGAGCCGGTTACGCGCCATGAGCTTGGCCGCCGCCTCGCGCATCGCTTCAAGGCGCTTGAGGCGAAAGGCGAGCCGCGCCGCAAGCTCGGCCGCCGTCGGCTCGCCCTCGGGCTCTTCCTCACGCGGGAGCAGCAGGCGCGACTTGAGAAAGGCAAGCCAGGCCGCCATCACCAGATAGTCGGCGGCAATCTCGAGCTTGAGGCTGCGGGCCCGCTCGATGAAATCGAGGTACTGTTGGGCAAGGGCGAGAATGGAGATCTTGGTGAGATCGAGCTTGTGCGTGCGCGCCAGCGCAAGGAGCAGATCGAGGGGCCCTTCAAAGCCCTCGACATCGACAATGAGGGCATCGCTTGCGGGCGCCTCGCGGGGCTCCTCCCACGCCTCTGAGCCTGAGCCCATTCCGTCTGAGCCCATCTCTGGCACACCGCTGTTCTCACCAATCATAATCCGCGCCCTTACCTCTGAGACTCGACGACATCCCTTTGGGGGAGAGCGGCCGAAATGAGCACGAGAAACCGGCCGAGAGGGACGCCCAAACTCGAGGGGGCCGAAGGGGCGGAAGGTGCGCAAGGAGTTGAGCGCACACCCCCAATCCGCCCAGGCCAGCCAAGCCCACTCAGACGCCAAGCAAGTTGCACACGCGCACACTACACTGATTCACCGCCTCTCCCAACGCGGCCGAGCGGCCCAGGCCCTCAAAGAAACTGCGCTCGTAAATACTGAATTCGCGTAGGAGTGGCAGTGGGGAGCGGCGCGGGCCAGCGATCGGCGCCGAACATCAAGCGCATCAAGCACTTCGAGCGCATGATGCGCTTCATGTGCAGGCGGCCAGTTGCGTAAGCTCGGTGTGCACGGCTGCGATTTGGGCGGGGTCGAGCGGTGCGGGTTGCTTCACGGGCTGCCTTAGCCGATCAAAGGCTTCTTCAAGCCGTTCAAGACCGCGATCCGAAAGGGGCCCAGCAGCCTCGGCCACCGCTTCCATTTCCTCAAGCCGGCCGTTGCAGTGGAGTGCAAGGTCGCAGCCCGCCGCAATAACCGCTTCCGCCCGCGCGCCCACCGAGCCCTCGAGCGCCTCCATGGCGAGGTCATCGCTCAAGAGGAGGCCGCGAAAGCCGATCCGGCGGCGAATGACGTCTTCGATAATCGTAGCCGAGACGGACGCCGGCCTTGCTCCGTCGATCGCGCGATAGGCGACATGGGCGGTCATGGCGATGGGCATATCGGCAAGCGCGCGGAATGGTGCGAAATCGATCGCTTCGAGCTCCTCGCGCGCAGCTTCGACGACCGGCAACGCCCGGTGGCTGTCCACGCCTGCGCGGCCATGGCCCGGAATATGCTTGATTACCGGCAGGACGCCCGCCGCGAGGTGGCCCTCGGCTATGGCCCGCCCGAGCCGTGTTACGCTCTCGGGCTCGCGGCCAAGCGCGCGCTCACCGATGATCGGGTCGGCGCCTGCGACTGGTATGTCGAGCACGGGCATGCAATTGACATTGATGCCAAGGCCTGCGAG
>WGBL01000256.1 GCA_015494375.1 Hyphomicrobiales bacterium
ATCATCTTGCGCGAGGCGAAGGACGCCGACGAGCTCGCAAAGCTGCTCGAGGACAAACGCTTCAATGCCGTTGTCGTGGGCCCCGGTGCGGGGGTGGGTGAAGACACCCGCAAGCTGGTGCTGGCTGCGCTCGACTCTGGTGCCGCCGTGGTGATCGACGCCGATGGCATCACCTCGTTTGCCAGGCACTTCGATGCCCTTGCCGAAGCGATCGCGGCAAAGCCCGAGCGGCCCGTCGTCCTCACCCCCCACGAGGGCGAGTTTGCGCGCCTGTTCCGTGCGAGCCACCTCTATCCCGAATTGAGTCTTGATGCGCCGATGCCCAAAGAAGTGATTGCCGACCGGGCATCGAAGCTCGCCCGTGCGCGACGTGCGGCCAAGGCGAGTGGCGCAATTGTCGTCTTCAAGGGGGCCGATACGGTGATTGCGGCGCCCGATGGCCGCGCGGCCATTAACGAGAACGCGCCGGCCTGGCTCGCGACCGCCGGCGCAGGCGACGTGCTCGCGGGCCTCATTGCGGGGCTGCTTGCCCAAGGCATGGGTGGCTATGCGGCGGCTGCAGCGGCGACCTGGCTCCATGGTGAGGCCGCGCAAAAGGCGGGCCCCGGCCTCATCGCCGACGATTTGCCCGAGCGCCTGCCGGCCGTCCTCCGGCACCTGTACCAACGACACGACCTTTGCCAGCAACAGAACGACCTTTGCCAAGAACAGCAAAAGTGGGGGAAACCAGCTCAAGCGCCGAAGGAGTAAGGCGCCCCGCAAACGGCCATGGGCGCTGACCGAGTGCGGTTTTCGCCGGCTTCCCCCCTCCATAAGCCCACGGCCTCGAGCCGGAGTGATCCCCCGGACCCTCCTTGGTCGAGACGGCTCGGTGGCGCGCGGGCTTGTGGCTCCCGTTGCCGAGCGAGCCATCAACGATGGGGCAGAGCGGCACACTCGCGGAAGCCACTCAACTTTGCGGCAAGGGCTCGCGAGCAACTGTGAAGGGCATCACATTGGCGCGCGGAGAAACAATTGGCGGTTAATGCGCAACGCCACGCCGCGCTTGGCACAGATAGGGGGCCCCGTGGGATAAGGGAAACAGAGCATGTTTTGGAGAGGAGGGGATCAATTGTATTACTCGACCAGCATTTGCGATCCGGCGCCTCGTCTTCGTCACCCCGCACCCGTGTCATGCCCGCACGTCTCCTTCCAAGATCAGGGAGAGAAGCCATGAGCCTGAGTATTGCCATCGGCCTTTATGTCGTCATCTGGTGGGTGGTGCTCTTTGCCGTCCTTCCGCTTGGCATCAAGACCCAAGAGGAAAGCGGCGAGGTGGTCCCCGGCACGCCCACGAGCGCGCCCGTCATGCCACGCCTTGCCCGTAAGCTCGTGCTGACGACGCTCATCGCAACGCTCGTCTTTGCCGCCGTCTGGGCCGTGATCGCCTATCGTCTGATCGACCTAGATCGCATTCCCTATGGCCTCTGATGGCAAGGCTGATCAAGGCCGCTGAGGGCGGGGGTAGGAATGGGAAACTGGCCGCTTTCCCTGTGCCGTCGTGTTTCCTGTGGGGGCTGGGTGGCGGGCCGCATGCCGCGAGGGTAACCCTTGACCGCACGCGCCGTTGCCGCGCCGGCATTGTACCTTGCCGTTACCGGGCTCAAGCGCACAGGCAAGTAGCGGCTGATCCCCCGCTCTCTACCGGCCTCTCCGGATCGGCGATTTGATGCCTTCTGTCACTCGACAGAGGCCGAGCAATCCCCTATAAGCCCGAACCGACGTTCAAGGGCGGCCAAGGCAGGCGCGCCCTGTTGTTGCAGCCTGACCAGAGATGTGGCCGTGGAGCTTTGCCCAGGTAGCTCAGTTGGTAGAGCAGCGGACTGAAAATCCGCGTGTCGGTGGTTCGATTCCGCCCCTGGGCACCATCGGCCCTTATTACGGCCTCTCATAGCATTGCAAATTCTCAACAATTTCAAAATGTTTTGGCGCTCTTCATGCGCATGGCGACCCATGGCGCACCGTTGCTTCTCGGGAAAATGTGGATAGCACCAGTGGCTCAAAGGGTCGTTACCCACGATGCCACTCTCAGAGTTCGCCAGACGCAAGGCAAAGCCCAAAGAAGAAGCCATCGCGCCTGAGTGATGGTGGTATACTGTATCTGCTTTTCCGCTCTAACGGATAAGAACCTTGGCAGATGCGTTACCGCTATTGCGGCAAAGAAAACGCCTGGTCGTTCGGCGATACCCTTTGATGAGCTTGGCCAACGCGGCCAGAACTGCGGCGAGGCCAAGCGCCCATTACCCGTTATTTGTCCCCGCGGAATAGACTTCTGCCGAGCATCCCGACGGTATTGTCGAGGGTTTGGCAATTAGAGCATGTTTTGGCTAGATAGAATCAATTCCGTTTCTCGATTGGCGTGTGCGATCCGGCGCACGCAGGGCCGAAGAGCGTGATGCGATCGAGGGGCAGCAAGGCAATGCTGGAAAAGCGAGAGGTGTTTATTCCGCTTGTCGCACCGAAGGGCGCGCCGGGCCCCGTGGCCCGCATCGAGGCGGAGGGAGTGCTACCAGCCAACAACATCGCAGAGCTGCCGCCCGAGATTGCACCGCTCTTGCAGTGCGGCCTGCAGAGTGCCGGCATGCGCGCACGCGATATCATGCGTCGCCATCCCTTGGCGCGGCCTCGCCTCGCGCCTTGGCGCCTGCTCGCCCGGCGGGCGCCGGTCTATAGCCTTTCGGCCGCTAATGTCGATGAAGTGAAGCACCTCGCCCCGGAAAACGCAGCGAGCGCCGAGCTCGGCCTTGCGCTTGCCATGGCCATCTACCTGGCCGGTGTGCGAACGCCGCTCATTGCTGCCACCGGCGCCCTCACCCCGACCAACACACAGGGCGCCGGGGCGCGTGTGCGCTACGGTGAGGTGACGCCCGTCTATCCGGTGGCAGGGCTCGGGGCCAAAATGGCGGCACTTGCCGAGGCCCTTGGCGGCGACGGCCGGCGCGCGCACCTGCAAGATCGGGGTCGAAGACGCGCGCGGCTTGTCTTTCTCCTGCCCGAGCGAACCCTCGACGGTCGGCCGGTGCGCGAGGCCCATGCCACAGACATCGTTCGTTTGCAAAGCCGCCTCGCCGATGCGGGCATTGCGCTCGACCTCCGCCCCGTCGGCACTTTTCCGGAGGCGCTCGCCGTACTCGGGCTCAAACGCGAGGCCCTGCGCCCCGCCGACTATTTGATCGGCGGCGCGTTTGCCGCGGGCCTTGTGGCACTGCTCATGACAGGGGCCGCCTCTACCTGGCTCTCTCGCCCGATCCCACTCGCCTTCGGCGAGATCAAGCTCGCGAAGGGTGCCGGCGCCGTGGTAACACCTGCGCGTCTGCGTTCCGAGCCCGTAAGCGGGCGCTTTGTCCTGCGCCCCGGCTGCCTTGGCGCGCAGCGGATGCCGCTCTATCGAGCCGGCGACTGGATGGCGGTCGATGTCAGGCCACAGAAAAGCGAAACGCTCACCCGCCTTTTCGGCGGCTATCAC
>WGBL01000257.1 GCA_015494375.1 Hyphomicrobiales bacterium
CGAGGAGATCGGAATCGACTTTCTTCACGACGAGGCGCGGCGCATCCTCAAGGAGGCGGGCTGCGAGGTGCGCGAAGGCGTGCCCACCGTCAAGATGGACCGCGCCTTCGTCATGGAGCAGGTGTCGAAGGCGCCATCATCCTTCAAGATCACGCCGCGAAATCCCGCCCGCCGGTTGACCATCGGCGGCAATCATATGGTCTTCGGAAACGTCTCGAGCCCGCCCAATTGCTCCGACCTCGACCGCGGCCGCCGGACAGGCGATCGCGAAAGCTTTCGCGATCTCCTCAAGCTCACGCAATTCTTTCCCTGCATCCACATGTCGTGCGGCTATCCCGTCGAGCCCCTCGACCTGCATCCCTCGATCCGCCATCTCGATTGCCTCTTCGACAAGCTGACACTCACCGACAAGGTCTGTCATATTTACTCCCTCGGCAAGGAGCGGGTCGAGGACGGTATGGAGATGGTGCGCATCGCCGCAGGGCTGAGTGACGAGGAATTCGAGGCGGCGCCACATGTCTTCACCAACATCAACTCCTCCTCGCCGCTCAAGCACGACTGGCCGATGCTCGATGGCGCCATGCGCATGGCGCGGCGCGGCCAGCCGGTGATCGTCACGCCCTTTACGCTCGCGGGCGCCATGGCGCCGGTGACGCTTGCGGGAGCCGTCGCCCAGCAAACGGCCGAGGCATTGGCGGCAATCGTGCTCCTGCAGGCCATCCGTCCGGGCGCGCCTGTCGTCTATGGCTCGTTCACCTCGAATGTCGACATGCGCTCGGGCGCGCCTGCGTTCGGGACGCCCGAATACATGCGGGCCACACAAATGTCGGGTCAGATGGCGCGCTTTTATGGCCTGCCCTTTCGCGCCTCCAATGCCTGCGCCGCCAATGCGCCCGATGCGCAAGCCGCCTGGGAAAGCGCCTTCTCGCTCTGGGCCTGCCTCTCAAGCGGCGCCAACATCATCTACCATGCCGCCGGCTGGCTCGAGGGCGGGCTTTGTGCGTCCTATGAGAAGTTCATTCTCGATTGCGAGACGCTCCAGCAGATCATGCGCTACATGGAACGTGTGCCCGTGGACGAGGGCGCGCTCGCATTTGACGCCATCGCCGAGGTGGGGCCGCATGGCCATTTCTTCGGCGCCGCGCATACTCAGGCGCGCTATGAGAGCGCCTTCTATCAGCCCTTTCTCTCGGACTGGCGGAACTATGAGCAATGGGCCGAGGCGGGGGCGCCGCAGGGCCCCGCGCATGCCCGGCGCATCTGGAAGCAAATCCTCGCCGAATACGCCCCGCCGCCGATGGATGAGGCCGCGCGCGAGGAGCTCGCAGCATTCGTCGCCAAGCGCAAGGAGGAGGGCGGCGCGCCGACGGACTTCTGAGCGGTTGAGCGGCGTACTGACAAAACCGCCGGTCGGGGGCCAAGTCGGGGGCGAAGTCGGGAGCCAAGTCGACAAACAATGATGCACGCGCCGCGTTGAAGAGGCCCCCCGACGCTGCCGCGATGCCTCCGCGACGCCGCATGAGCCACACCAGACGCCGCACGAGTCGCGCCGCAAGGGCGCATAATTGGACCACGAGGGTGTTTGACCGGGCCTCGGGAACCATTGATGCGCGGACGGCCGCGAGGCGAACACCTTCAAACAGCTTCAGCGCGATCGAACAACCGGTGCGCGGACGGCCGCGAGGGCGTCACGCTCGAGACGCAGACACCCGTCACCGAGAGGGGCCTCGAGCGCCTCGAAGGTTTTCCCCTCGGGCCCCCGCCCAAGCTCTCAGCCTTGTAAGATTTGAGAACCCTTCAGAGTGTTCCATAGACCGCCTACAGGTCGAGCTGATAGCTCGCCGGCACCCAACGGTAGCCGTCGCCCGCCTTCTCGACAAAGCCGAGCGCCGGGAACGGCATATGATAGCCGGTCGCCAAGAGCTTGTCGGTCGCCACCATGTCGAGAATCCTTTTTCTCGTCTTGGCGGCCTTCTCCTTGTCCATATCGAAGGCGACATGCCACTCAGGCGCCTGGAGCGAGACGACGTAGTGGTTCGTCACATCGCCCCACAGCAGCATGCGCCGGTTGCCGCTCTCGATATGAAAGGCCATGTGGCCGGGGGTATGGCCGAAGGTCTCGATCGAGCGGATGCCCGGCACAACCTCGCCCTCGCCCTTGAGGAAGGTCATCTTCTCGGCGAGCGGCACGACATTGGATTGCACCAGCCGGCCGCGGCTTGCCATGCGGCCGCCACCTTCGGCGAGCTCCTTCGGGCTCCAGAAATCATACTCAACCTCGCCCGTCACATAGCGGGCATTTGTGTAGAGCGGCTTGCCACCCTCCATCAGCCCACCAATGTGGTCGGGATGAAAATGCGTGATCACCACGACATCGATCTGCTCGGGCGCAAACCCGGCAGCCCCAAGCGCCTTGGCCACCTGGCCGGCGCCGCGATTGCGCCGCAGGGCACCGTTGCCGGTGTCAAAGAGCACCACCGCATCGCCCGTATTCACAATGACGGGCGTGAACGGGATGACCATTTTGTTCTTCGGCAGGAAGTTGGCCTCGAGGCGCTCCTCAACGTCTTCGGGAAACTGGTCGTTGCCGAAGATCGGGTAAACCTGACCGATTGTGACCGCGCCGTCGTAGATCGTGGTGATCTCGAAGTCGCCGAACTTGAAGCGGTAGTGGGTGGGGCGTGCCGCGCCCATGAGCGGGGCCTTGGCGGCGGCCGGCTCGACGAGCCCCGTGAGCGCTGCGGAGCCGGCAACAGACAGCGCCGCCGCCCCGGCACCGCCCTTGAGAAAATCGCGGCGGGTCGTCTCCATTTTCAGCTCGGGCATCGTCTTTGCCGTCTTGGGCATGGTTGTCTCCTCCGTGTGTTCTTGGCCGCTACCTTAGCGCAAAAGAGGTGGCTCATGAATGGACGGGATGGACCTGGACCCCCATCATTTTTCCATGAGCCGCGGCATGAGCTCGACGAAATTGCAAGGCCGGTGGCGGCTGTCGAGCTGCCATTGCAAGATGCCGTTCCAGGCGTCCTTGCAGGCCCCCGGTGAGCCCGGCACGCAGAAGATGAGGGTGCCGCCCGCAAGCCCCGCGGTCGCGCGCGACTGGATGGTCGAGGTGCCGACCTTCTCATAGCTCAGCATGTGAAAGAGTGCCGAGAATCCCTCGATCCGCTTCTCGAATAGCGGCTCAACCGCCTCTGGTGTCACATCGCGGCCGGTAAAGCCGGTGCCGCCGGTGGTGATCACCACATCGACAGTCTCATCGGCTATCCAGGCGGCGACCTTCTCGCGGATCTCGCCCACCTCATCACGGGCGATTGCCTGCTCGGCGAGCTCATGGCCCGCTTCGGTGAGCATCTTGGCAAGGAGCGTGCCGGACTTGTCGTCCTTTTCGGTGCGGGTGTCCGACACCGTCAGCACCGCAATGCGGACGGGTATGAAGGAGCGTGACTCGTCAATCCTGTCTTGGCTCATTTTGAGGGGTCCGATTTTTCTTGCTCGTCGAGCTTTTGGCGAACCGCCAAAAGGTCGCGCCAGGCGAGCCGCTTAGCGCTCGGGTTGCGCAAGAGATAGGCGGGGTGAAGCGAGGGCAGGGCGGGGATCGCACGCCCCTCAATCGCCACCTCGCGCCATTTGCCGCGCAGTCGCATGATGCCATCGCTCACACCCAGCATGTGGTTTGTCGCAGGCTTGCCGAGCAGGAGGATGACCTTGGGGCGGACAAGCGCAATCTGGCGCTCGAGAAACGGCCGGCAGGCGGCCGCCTCCTCGGGCGTCGGGTTGCGGTTGCCCGGCGGGCGCCAATAGACGATGTTGGTGATGTGCACCCGGCTTTCATCGAGGTCAATGGCCGCCAGCATCTTGTCGAGCAGCTGGCCGGCGCGGCCGACAAAGGGCTTGCCCTGGATATCCTCGTCACGGCCCGGTGCCTCGCCGATGATCATGAGCGGCGCCTCGGGCGCGCCACGATAAAAGCAGAGCGAGCGCGCCGTCACCTTGAGGCGGCAGCCGTCAAAGCCCGCGAGACGGGCATGGAGTTCGTCGAGATCCTTGGCCTCGCGGGCCAGCTCGCGGGCGGTCATGACGCTTTCCTGGGGCTCGGCGGCCGGGGGGGCGCCTCGGGCCTCAGGTGCATCGCGGTGGCGGGAGCCGCCGTGCGCCTCGCGCCGCATCATGCCGGAAGCGAGCGGACGCCCCGGCACGGGGCCCGCGGGGGGTGCGGTTGTCTGTTGCCGCTGCCGGGCGCCGGCCGTCTGCCGCACGCCCGTGGGCCCATCGGCCTCAGCCTTGTGTATGGTGTGTGTGGTGTCTGTGGCCTCGTCCCCGGCGCGGGCCTTGAGCTCTCTCGAGAGCGCAAACCAGTCGGTGGGCTTCTCCCCGACAGAGAAATCGACACCCAGCGCCTCGTACCAATCATAGAGCGCTTGGAGCGCTTGCAGATCGCCATTTGTCAAAGAACGATCCATGCTCTTGCGCAATCCATTCTCCGGCTCGTGCGGCCGAGGGCTCGCTCGCGCGCCACTCCGCACCACCCCGCGCCATCAAGCCTCATCGCACGCCATCGAACACCATCCCGCGCTATCGAGCGCTCAAAGTGTCGCTTTGGGGCGCGCCTTCGTCCGCCCAAAGATTAGACCGAATGCTTGACGATTGCGAGGGCCGGCGCCTAAGCCCGTAGGCTGGCCCACCATTCACGAACCGAGTTACCAATCGAGCGGCGAGGACGTGCGGCGATGAGCGAGCAACAAAATGAATTGCCCGAGCGCGAGGAGATGGACTTCGATGTCGTGATCGTTGGCGCGGGCCCGGCGGGGCTTGCGGCGGCCATCCGTTTGCGTCAGCTCGCGCAGGAGGCGGATCGCGAGCTATCCGTCGTCGTGCTCGAGAAGGGCGGCGAGGTGGGCGCGCACATACTCTCGGGCGCCGTCATCGACCCCATAGGCCTCGACAAGCTCATCCCCGACTGGCGCGCGCGGGGTGCGCCCGTCGAGACGCCTGTGAGTGAGGATCGCTTTCTCTATCTCGGCCCCGCGGGCGATGTGCGCATTCCCAACCTCCTCATGCCGCCGCTCATGAGCAATCACGGCAACTATATCGTGAGTCTCGGCAATCTCTGTCGCTGGCTCGGCGAGATGGCGGAAGGCTTGGGCGTCGAGGTCTATCCGGGCTTTGCCGCTGCCGAAATCCTCACCGACGAGGAGGGCCGCGTGGTCGGGGTGGCGACCGGCGACATGGGGCTGGACCGCGAAGGCAGGCCCGGGCCCAACTTCATGCGTGGCATGGCGCTCAAGGCCAGATACACGCTCATTGCCGAAGGGGCGCGGGGCTCACTCGCCAAGGAGCTCATCAAGCGCTTCGATCTCGCCAAAGGGCGCTCGCCCCAGAAATACGGCATCGGCCTCAAGGAGCTCTGGGAAGTGCGCCCCGAGTACCACCGCCCCGGGCTCGTGCAGCACACCATGGGCTGGCCGCTCGACAATCGCACGGGCGGCGGCTCGTTCCTCTATCACTTCGGCGAGAACCTGGTCTCGGTGGGCTTTGTCGTCCACCTCGACTATCGCAATCCGCGCCTCTCGCCCTATGAGGAGTTTCAGCGCTTCAAGACGCATCCTGCAATCGCCCCGCAATTCGAAGGGGGAAAACGCATCGGCTATGGGGCGCGGGCCATCGTCGAGGGCGGCTGGCAGTCGGTGCCGCGGCTCATCTTCCCGGGCGGCGCGCTCATCGGTTGTGCGGCGGGGTTCCTGAACGTGCCGCGTATCAAGGGCTCGCACAATGCCATCCTCACGGGCATGATGGCGGCCGAGGCGGCCTTTGCGGCCATTGCCGAGGGCCGCGCGCACGACCGGCTCGATGCCTATGAGCGCGCCTATGAGCGCTCGAGCGTCGCCCGCGAACTGAAAAAGGTGCGCAACGTCAAGCCGCTTTGGTCGCGCTTTGGCACGCTTGGCGGGCTCGTGCTCGGGGGGGCCGAGATGTGGCTCAATACGCTTTTCCCGTTTCTCGGCCATACGCTCCGGCACAAAAAGGCCGACCACGAAACCCTCCTTCCGGCCGCCAAATGCCGACCCATCAGCTATCCCAAGCCCGATGGCGTGCTCACGTTTGACCGGCTCACCAATGTCGCCTTCTCGGGCACAAACCATGCCGAGGACCAGCCCGTGCACCTTAAGGTGGCGGATCCTACTCTCCAGCGCGCGAGCGAATACGAGGTCTATGGCGGGCCGTCGGCGCGCTATTGCCCGGCGGGCGTCTATGAGTGGGTCGAGGAGGGGGGCGCGCTGCGCTTTCAGATCAACGCGCAGAACTGCGTCCACTGCAAGACGTGTGACATCAAGGACCCCAACCAGAACATCACCTGGACGGTGCCCCAGGGTGGTGAAGGGCCGGCCTATGCGGGGATGTGAGAGCACTCAATCCCGCGCCCTCTCGCGCCAGAAGGTATAAAGGCCGGCGGCGATGACGAGCGCGGTGCCGGCGAGCGCCGGCGCGTCGGGCACCTCGCCCCAGACGACAAAGCCCGCAGCGAGCGCCCACAAGACGATCGAATAGCGGAAAGGTGCCACCACCGCCACCTCGCCGCCGCGCATGGCAACGATCATGAGAAAATAGGCGACGAGAATCAAAAGTGCCGCTCCGCCGAGCATGACGACTTCGCCCAAGGTGGGCGCCGACCAGTGCTCGACGGGCCAAAGTGCAAGCCCGAAAAGGCTCGCTGCTGCGGCCGTCGGGATGGTGATTGAAAGCGATGGGATATGCCCCTCGATGCGACGGGTGGCGAGGTCGCGCAAGGTGACAAACGCAATGGCCGCCACGGCGCTCAATGCCCAGACG
Source organism: Hyphomicrobiales bacterium (assembly GCA_015494375.1). Classification (GTDB taxonomy): domain Bacteria; phylum Pseudomonadota; class Alphaproteobacteria; order Rhizobiales; family S144-23; genus S144-23. The sequence goes on from WGBL01000257.1 coordinate 6,829, forward strand.
TTGAAATCGGCGGCGCCCGGCCGGATGATGACGAGCACCCCCAAAAAGCCAATGGCCGTCGCCAGCCAGCGCCGCCAGCCCACCGGCTCGGCGAAAAAGAGCGCGGCGCCCGCCGTCACCGCCAGGGGGATCGCCTGCATGATCGCGGTGACAGTGCCGATCGGCATGCGGAAAAGGGCGGAAAGAAAAAAGAACATGGCGCCGACTTCGCCCACGAGCCGCAAGACGACAAAACGCTCGCAGAGCTGGCGCCAGGGGAGATGGGCGCCCTGCTGCCAGGCGATAAGTGAAATGACGGCGGTGGCAATGCCCCCGCGAATGAAAATGATTTCGCCAATGGGCAGGCGGGCGGCCACCAGCTTGACAAGCGTGTCATTGAGGACAAGCGCCCCCATTGCCACCAGGACGGCGACAATGTTGCGGGCGTTCTCGGCCGCCATGGCGCGCTCGGAACCTGTGCGCTCGCATGCCATCGCTCGGGTCCTGTTTGTTGGGCGCTCGGTCCTGTCGTGAGGGGTGCTCGGTTCTGTCGTACGGGGCGCTCGGACAACGGGCGCTCTCTTCAGATCATCGACAACCATGGAATGGGAGGAACGCGCACCGCACCACAAACCGCAACAGTAGTATGGTCAACGATGAGCAGCAAGGAACGTGGAACAACAAGAGCAGAAGAGGGCATAGCCCCTGACGATGCAACCATTGCCAAGCTGTGCGCACATCTAACGGCTGCGGGGCGGGCCCGATTGCGTGGTCACTTGGTCTGTCTTCAGGCGTGAGTGGCTTGTCGGTCATCAGGCGGCTTTTGCGTTGGCGCAAGGCTGATTGCGAAGCGCGGGCGTAGACTGGTAGTGTTGCGGTGCAGATGGAGCGACTGAGGGGCATGCAGGACAAGGCGCGCAATGGGACGGAGCGCGCGACAGGGGGCAAGGGCCCATGAGCAAGCCGGACGAGACAGCAGACAGATCAGATGAGCCGAGCGGGGGCGGCGGTGGAACCTCACCACAGGCAGAGCCGCGAGAAGCCGTGACGCCTCGGGATGAGGCGCCTCCTCGCGAGGACGAGAGCCAGGCGCCCTCTGGCGGGCATGCATTCGACCCCAAGCTCCTCGAGCTTCTGGTCTGCCCTCTGACCAAGACCACCCTCGAATACGACGCCGAGCGGGGCGAGCTCATCAGCCGCGCCGCGCGCCTCGCCTATCCCATCCGCGACGGCATACCGGTCATGCTGCCCGATGAGGCCCGGCGCCTCGATGACCAGGAGGCCGACTAACGGGCTTACGGGAGCGCACTTGCGATCGGGCCGGCCGGCGCGCCTAGCGCCCCCCCTGCGAGGTCACGGAGTTGCAGTAGAGCTGCGCCGTCCTCGCTTGAGTGGACCTTGTCAGCCGCTTGGCCTATAACCCGGCTCGTTCTTCAAAGGGCGCCATTTGTGCGCCATTCTATCGTTTTAAGAAGCACGTTTTCGAGAAGTTCCGGCCGCCTGCCTGGACAACCCCGGCCAGCCCCGGACATGCGAGACGCCGATGCCTGCCAACTGGACCCCTCAGAGCTGGCGATCGAAACCGATCGTTCAAGTGCCCGCCTACCCGGACGCGGCCGCCCTCGATCGCGTCGAGGAAGAGCTCAGGCGCTTTCCGCCGCTCGTCTTTGCCGGTGAGGCGCGTGCCCTGCGCAAG
>WGBL01000258.1 GCA_015494375.1 Hyphomicrobiales bacterium
AGAGGCGAAGGACAGAGGCGAGCGATCGGTGCCAAGAGGGAGAGCCGAGGGATCGGTGCCAAGCGGGTGCCGAACGGGGACCAAGCGGGCGTCATACAAGGGCCAAGCGAGGGCCAAGCGAGGGCCAAGCGAGGGCCAAGCGGGGGGCATAGCGGGGCCAAGGCGCGCGGCGCGCGCTCATTTGATAATGGGCGCCTCGGGATGGAAGGCATGAAAAACAAAAGCGAATGTCACGTCATAGCGCACATCGGCCAGTGAGCCGTCCGCGCGCCTTTCCTGGACAACGACATTGCCCACGTCGCGGCCCGCGGCAATGGTTGCGTTGTCGAGCGCCGAGTTCTGCCCCTTCTCCCAACTGATCACCTTGTTGCCGAGCTCCATGCGCCCCTTTTCGCGCAAAAGCGCCATGGCGATGGCCTTGGGCCCCTCATCGGTCTCGATCACCACGACGCGTGCCATGGCGGGAATTCCTTCGGGCAACGGACCGCGATAGAGGAAGGGCTGGTTGGCAAGCGCATCATAGCCGACATAGGGGTTGCGGCCATAGGCGCGCATTTCTGGATTGTTCGGAATGAGCACCTTGCCCGCGGGAAACCGCGCCTTGAAGCGCGCAAAGCTCTCGAGCCGGGCCGGCAGCATCTTGAGACGCTTGCCCGCGAGCGCACCCACAATCGCCTCGCCCGTGAACTGCTGCCACCAGGTTTCCGTCTGGCGGTCATACATGACGAGATCGGAGTGGCGGAGCTTGCCCGTGGTGCCGAACGCGAGCGTCTGGCCATCGATGATGCGCTCGAAAACGATCGCCGCATTGCAGAGCGGACAATAGGTGACGGCCACGGGCTTGCCGGCGACCACGTCGTTGACGATCTCATGCCAAGTGAGGATGCGCAGCGGATAGGCGCGCGCATCGCCCGCGATCTCGAGCCCGATGACGGGCTCGGTGGGGGCGAGGTCTTTGACCTCGGCGATGGGCGCAAAGATGGGCTTGTCGATCGAGGGGATGCCGTCGCGCGGCGGGCCGCCTGAGAGGATCTCGCCCAGGTCGATGCGCGACTTCGTGAAGTCGGTCTTCCAACCCTCGGCGCGCCACAGCGCGGGCGATGCCACGGCCCCACCTATGAGCGCGAGTGAGATGAAACCGGCAACGAGGATGTGGGCGAGCATGGCAAGACGCCCCATTTGAGCTTTGGGTGTGTGAGTTTTGGTTGTACATCCGGCTCGCGGGCCTGCGCGTCCGGCTCCGGCTGCGCGTCCGGCCCCGGCTGCGCGTCCGGCCCCGGCTGCGCGTCCGGCCCCGGCTGCGTGTCCGCCTCCGGTTGGGTGTCCGGCGCGCCCCGTTGTCTGTCCGGCGCGCCCCGTTGTCTGTCCGGCGCGCCCCATTGTGCGCCCCCGCGTCGCCCAAGGCCAGTCGCGATTGCTAACGAATCCGTGATTGCCCTGTCGCCAGCTCAGCGGTCGGGCCCCTTGCAGACGCGCCCCTTGCTGCCGATCGGCGGACTGTCGAGGCACTGGCCGCCGCCGATGAGCGCTGAGGCACGGGTGATGAGGCCCGGGCTGCCGGCGACCATCTCGCGTTCAGGGAGGGCGTTCAACGGAAACCATCTTGCGGCGGCGGCATCGCCCCCCGCACGCGCCACGCCCGCCCGCCAGCGGGCGGCAAAGACGGCCAGCACACGATGGGAGACGAGCCCGCCGCCTTCATCGCGATGGATGACGTCGACGACATCGACGAGTCCGGCGATCTCAACCGCAACCCCCGTCTCCTCGGCCACCTCGCGCAGCGCGGCCGCGTGTGTCGTCTCGCCGGGCTCGATGTGGCCGCCCGGCGGCGCCCAGAGCCCCCGATTGGGCGCCTTTCCGCGCTTGACCAGTAATACTTCGGACGCCTCGCCCACCCTTTCGCCGCTTGGGCGCGCCTCGCCCTCGTCCCCCTCCTCGTCCACGCCGACACCTTCACCCTCGTCGCCGCCCCACGTCGTGCCGGCCACACGCAGGACAATAACGCTTACCGCGGGCTGCGGCCAGCGCGCGCCGCACTCACCCGCCTCCTTGTCGGCCTCGCCTCTCACGGCTCGACGGGCCCCAACGAGACCGGCGGCGGGCTGTCGTCGGGGACGAAAAAGTCGGGCATTAGTGCCACTGTCGGGTCGACGCGGTACTTGTCGAAGTCGCGCTCGCCGTGCTCGTAAAGGAGCGTGTCGTCGATTGCGAACCGCCCGGTGAACTCGCGCGATGGCTTGGTGAGGATGATATGCGCGGCATCGGCCATGATCTCGGGCTTGCGGCTCGCCCGCATCATCGCCTCGCCGCCGACGACATTGGCAATGGCGGCCGTGGCAATGGTCGTGCGCGGCCAAAGGGCGTTGACCGCAATCCCCTTGGGCGCGAATTCCGCCGCAAACCCGAGCACACACATGCTCATGGCGAATTTGCTCATCGAATAGGCGACATGGCCCGCGAACCACTTGGCCTTCATGTCAAGGGGTGGCGCGAGCACCAGCACATGGGGGTTATCGGCCCGCTCGAGATGCGGCAAGGCATGCTTGGTGACCATGAAGGTCGCGCGCCCGTTCACCCCCATCATCAGGTCGAAGCGCTTCATGGTGGTCTCGGGCGTCGGCGTGAGCGCGATGGCACTCGCATTGTTGATACAGATGTCGAGCCCGCCGAACGTCTCGACGGTCTTCGCGATGGCGGCCGTCACCTGCTCCTCGCTGCGGACATCGCAGACGAGCGGCAGCGCCCGGCCGCCCGCGGCCTCGATCTCCTCGGCCGCGGTATAGATGGTGCCGGGTAGCCTGGGATGGGGCTCGGCGGTCTTGGCCGCAATAGCGACATTGGCGCCGTCCCGCGCCGCACGAAGCGCAATCGCCAGGCCGATGCCGCGGCTGCCACCGGTGATGAACAGGGTTTTGTCAGCAAGGCTCGACTGTGCGGGGTTCGGCATGGCTTCGTCCTTCTGGTTCGTGGTGCGCTGCTCCATCGCCGCAAACGGAGCCCAAGAAGTGGAAGCACAATCGGAGCGAGCGGCGCAAGCATGCAAGCACACAAAGACGCATGCTCAATCCTCTGCTGGCGCAGTATGGGTGCCATCGGAATGGGCGCGATTTATATGCTTGCGGCCTAATATATGCCCGCCTGCACCTCAGCGATAGGCGAACGGGTTGCGCGGCTCGATCCCTCGCCCAGGAGGCCTCAGCCAGCGGCCGAGGCCGCGGCGGCTGCTGCCGCGATCGGGCCTCGCGCGCCAGCCCGCGGTCGTCACCCTCTCCCGGGTGGCGGCCGCGCCATAGCGCCAAGCGGGGAGCCGCTCGAGGGCGGTGTTGCCGATGCCAGGGGCAGCGGGCTTGCGCGAGCCGTCCAATTCGGTTTCTCCGACATCGACCGGCAAACTCATGCGCTCCTTTGCGTTTGCACTTGCTTTGCCAGGCGAGGCGCCGGCAGCGGCTGATGTCGTTTGTTTCTCATCCGCTCCCATGGCCGCGCCCCGGGCGTCTCCGGCGGTGAGGGCGGCATAGCGGGCGTGGCGCCGCCTGGCGGCCTCGCTCCAAGGCGCGGGGCGGCATGTGCAGCCGTCAACGAGTGATTTGCGATAGCGAAAGGCATTCGCGAGCCGGCCATAGCGGCGCCCGCTGAGATCGCGCATATTGGCGATTTGGTCGTTGTAGCTCGCGATCACAAAAAGCCGTGTCTCGGCGCTGCAGCTCGCCTCGCAAATGCGCCGGTCGCGCCGCACCTGGCTCCAGCTCGCCGAGAACGTCATCGGCCAATAGTAGCCGTCGCAGAGCCGCACACACATGGTGCGCACGCCGCCGCGCGAACGGGACTCGCTTTGCGGTGTGCTCTGATAAGGCGAAGACGGGGGCGTGAAATAGGGAATGAAACTGCGCCCACCCTCCATCCAACGGCCGCGCAGGCGCATGGGGTTGCCGCTGCGGCCACGGCCGCGCACGCGATTGCCACTGCCGCTGCGATCGTAGCGCCCAACATGCGACCGGCTTGTTTTTCCAAACCCGCCAAAGAGGATGGCAAAGAGCCCTTTGCCGTGGCCCGCCACCGCCCGCTCGGGCTCGCCCACGAGGCCAAACAAGACGACGGCGGCGACAAGAAATAGAGCAACAAAAAACCGTTTCAACATAACGCCCACGCGATACCAGACAACACAGCAACAGAAGACGAAGGGCCACGCGGCCTCACGCGCACGCGTGCTTGCTCGGGCGCTCCGGCCCAGCAGCCAAGCCTATGCGCCCGCCTCAGGCGCGCTTATAGCGGCCAAATGACAACGCTTTCTAAACGCTGAGGTTGTGGGGGCCCTTGGGTCCCGGCCCGCGCCCCAAGGCCGCCACGGTTGCCTGATGGCCGCCAGCCAGGTGTACGGGCCGCCTGGCCCTATGTGAGAGAAACCAGATGGGCGCTCACTGGGAGATCGGGAAGAGTTCGCAATGGGACCGCTTATGGGTTCGCAATGGCCCGATCAAGCGATTGCGCGGCTCAGCCGGCGCAGCAGGAGAGTTTGGCGACGTCCTTCTCGAAGGTCTGAGCTGCGAGCTTGAGCCCTTCGACCGTCGTGAGGTAGGGAAAGAGCATGGCGCCGAGCGCATCGACCTTGAGTCCCACCTTGATGGCCAGCGCCGCCGTCTGGATGCTGTCGGCCCCTTCCGGCGCGATGATATGAGCGCCAAGGAGCCGGCGGCTTTCGCGCTCGGCGACGAGCTTGATGAGCCCGCGCGTATCGCGCGCAGCCAGCGCCCGCGGCACATGCTCGAGCCCGAGGGTGCGGGCCTCGACCACATGCCCCGCGCGTCGGGCCGCATCCTCGGTCATGCCCACCATGGCCACTTGCGGATCGGTAAACACCACCTCGGGCATGGCTGTCGCATCATAGGCGTGGCGGTCGCCCTCGAGCGCATTCAATGCCGCAATCTTGGCACCATAGGCGGCCATGTAGACGAACATGTGCCGCCCCGTGACATCGCCCGCGGCATAGACACCGGGCCGCGTCGTGCGCATGTATTCGTCAACCGCAATGCCGCCCCTTTCGGTGAGCATGATCTGCAAATCTTCGAGACCGAGGCCCTTGGTGTTCGCCCGCCGCCCGGTGGCAACCAGCACCTTGTCGGCCTCCAGCACACGGACGCCATCCTGGGCGCCAACCTCAAGATGCACACCGCCGTCATGGCGGATCGTGCGGTACTCGATGCCCTTGACGACGCCGATGCCCTCGGCGGCAAAGGCCGCCTCGAGGGCCGCGCTCACCTCGGGCTCGGCGCCCGGCAAGAGACGCGAGCGGCAGACGATGGTGACGCGCACACCCATACGCGCGAACATCTGGCCGAGCTCGACGCCGATCACCCCGCCGCCGATGACCAGGAGCGAGGCCGGCAAGGCATCAAGCGCAAGCGCCTCGGTGCTGGTGAGATAGGGCACAGCGTCGATGCCCGCAATGGGCGGGATGGCGGCATGGCTGCCGGTGGTGACGATGATTTTCGGCGCCTTGACGGACACATCATCGACAAGAACCCCGCCCGCGACGAGGCGGGCCTTGCCCTCGATGTAGGTGATCGATGGATAGGCCGGCAGCAGGTCGATGTATTTGGCTTGCCGGAGCTCGCTCACCAGCGCGTCCTTGGCGGCCATGAGTTTTGACCAATCGCCCAATTGCGCCCGCGCCTCGATACCCGGGAAGCGTTTTGCGGCGCGCGCCTGATGGAGCGTCTCGGCCGCGCGGATCATGGTCTTCGACGGCACGCAACCGATGTTGACACACGTCCCGCCAATGGTGCCATGGCCGATGAGCGCGACACGGGCGCCCAGCTCGGCCGCCGTGATCGCAGCCGAGAAGCCCGCCGAGCCGGCCCCTACCACGGCAAGGTCGAACGACTTTTCCTTCCGCGCCACATCCCGCCCCGCGCTTGGCGAAGTGCAGCAGTCCGTTTTCATGTCGTTCATGGTCTCAGCCTCAGCCTTGTTTTGATTTCAGCCGTTGGACCGGCTTGTGCGGCGCAGCCTCGCGCTGCGGGCGGCCGGGTCAGGCGCGGCTGGTCTCGTCAGGGGCCCGGCGACGCTGCTGGCGCCAGACGGCATAAAGGGTCAGCGCAATAAAAATGCCGAGCGCCGGAAAAAGAACATAATCAAGCCAGCCGACAAGCGCCGAAAGCCCGACAATGCCAAACAGTACGACGAGTGCCGGCGTAAAGCAGCAGGGCCCGGTCACCAGGGTGCCGATGAGCCCCGTGCGAAGAAGGCGCTTCTCATTCATGGGCAGTCACTCATTGGGTCGCAGCATTCGGATCCCGGCATCCGGCTCGCGGGAACCGGGGGGCTGGCTATTGCGTCGCGGCCGTCCCTTGCCCGCCTTGCTCGTCGGCAATGGGCTCGGAGGGAAAGCCCGCCGCAAGTGTCGCCTCGGTGAGCGCCGCAACATCGGTCTTGGCATCATCAAAAGTGACAACGGCGAGCTTTTTCTCAAGCGAGACGTCGATCTCGCGCACCCCTTCGACCTTCTTGAGTGCCGATTTGACCATATAGGGGCACGAGGCGCAGGTCATGCCGCTGACGGCGAGCTTGACGGTCTTCTCTCCGGCAAGCGCACGCGACGCTGCAAAGGGCGCGAGGGAGCCGAGGGCGCCGAGGGGCCCCACAAGGGAGAGGGGCCCCACAAGGGAGATGAGAAGGGCAAAGAGGCTCAAAGCGATCGTCCGTGGCATGAATGCGTTCTCCTCGATTACTTCAGGACTTTTTTGGGACCTCTCTGGCGCGGAAGAAGCGCGCGCTCAGAGGGCGAATGCTCAGTAAGCGCATGCGTCTCCTCGGCACATGCGTCTCCTTGGCACATGCGTCTCCCCGGCAAGGGGTCAAGGCAGGTAGGGCTCGATCCAGAAAAACCAGATGGGGAAGGTGGCGGCGAGCAACACCATGACTGCGGCCAGCCAGAGCGCGCTCTTGACGACGGCGCTCGGCACCGCGGGCCTGGCGCATGCCGCACATGCCTCGCCATCAACCCCCGCGCCCAGGGCCGCCGCGCCCCGGGCCGCCACGCGCCGCGGCCGCCAGTAAACGAGATAAAAGCCATAGGCGACAAAAAGCGCCGTGATGGCGATGAAAATCGGCTGATAGGGCGCAAGTGCGCGCAAGTTGGCCATCCACGCCCCGCTCACCCCGGCCACCGTCAGCAGCAACGGCACAATGCAGCAGGACGACGCCGCGATGGCGCCAAGGATGCCGCCAGCGGCCGCGAGCCCCTGGCGCTTGTCCACATCAACCGCGCCAGGGGCCATGGCTTTGGGTTCGGGCATGGTGTGTTGCATTTGTTCCGTCATCGAGCGCTCGCTCTCCTGTTCACTGGAATCCGGGTTGTAATATCCTCGAGGCAATCTCTCACGAATAAAGGCTTCAAAGTCTTGGAGCCTATCCGAGGCCGCTCGAGCTTTTGATTTGCAGGGGGCCCCAGGCCCCGACTATGCTTCTATGCACCCTGTAGCGACTACAGATTCAAGGCCCAATGAGAGGCCCGGCGTTCACGGTTTTGCGAGCATACACGCGCAAGCGATTTCGAGGTGGCCGATGCCAGCAAGGGAAGCGAGGGAATTGACGATCGGCGCGCTGTCGCGGCGCACCGGGGTGCATATCGAGACCATTCGCTATTATGAGCGGATCGGCCTGCTGCCCGCGCCCATGCGGTCACCGGCAGGTCACCGCCGCTACGACGAGGCAGCGCTCAGGCGGCTGGCATTCATTGCCCGCTGCCGCGCGCTGGGCTTCTCGCTCGCCGAGGTCCGCAATCTCCTGCGGCTCGTCGACGATCGCAGCGTCACTTGCGCCGAGGTGCGCCAGATGACGCTTGCCCACGCCAGCGAGGTGCGACGCAAGATCGCCGACCTCGAGGCGCTCGAGCGCGTCCTAAGCGAGATGGCCGCGCGCTGCCATGGTAATGCGGTGCCCGATTGCCCGATCATCGATGCGCTTTATGAGCGCGATGGGCGCGGGCGTTGAGCGCAGGCGTTGAGCGCAGGCGATGAGTAGAGGCGATGGGCACGGCAAGCACGACAAGCGGCCCGGCTGAGCGTGACCGCGATTGCATCAACCGAGCGGGGGCACCTCATAGGGCATGGGGGCGCGCACCCGGGCGTATGAGCGGGCATCCCATGAGGCATGGGGGCGCGCAAGCGGGCACGTGAGTGGCCATCTCAGGGGGCGCCCTCATTGGTGCGCTCCGCACCCGCCGGGCGCCATTTGCTCACCCGGTTGTTGCCAAAGTCGGCGACATAAACAGTCCCTTCCCGATCGACATCGACCGCGATCGGATAGGTGAATTGCCCCGGGCCGCTGCCCTTCTCGCCGAAGGACGTGAGAAAAGTGCCGTCGGGCGCGAATTTCTGGATGCGGTGGTTGTAGAAGTCGGCAACGAAAACATTGCCCTTAGGCCCGATGGCGATGCTGGTCACGGTCGCAAACCAGCCGTTGAAAGGGCCATGGATGTTCATGGCCAAGGGCCCGCCCCATTTCCTGAGCACGCGGCCATCGGGTGCCAGCACCTGGATGCGGTCGTTGTAGCCGTCGGCGACATAGACCCGGCCGTCGGGCGCTACGGCGACATCGGTGGGATAGCTGAACGAGGGTTCCCCGCTTGCACCCACGCCCTCGCGCACCATGGTGAGAAACCCCGAGCCGCGCTCTTCGGCCTTGTCCGCCTTGGCCCGCCCCCATATTGCGAGCGGCCGCCCCTGGGCATCGAGCTTTACAATGCGGTGATTGTAGAAATCGGCGACATAGAGCGTGCCATCGGCCGCAACGCCAACGCCGCCCGGCGCATTGAAGGCCCCCGGCCCGCTGCCCGCGCGGCCGATGAGCCCGAGGGAGGCGCCGCCCCGATCGAAAATCTGAATGCGGTCGTTGAAGTATTCGGGCACATAGAGCTTGCCAATGTGCCATTCGAGGTTCATGGGCCGGCCGAGCTCGCCCGCTCCGCTGCCGGGCTTGCCGAAAGCGCGAAGAAAGCGTCCGTTCCGATCAAACACCTGAATGCGGCCGTTGCGGGAATCCGCAACAAACACCTCGCCATCGGCAATGGCAATCCCCGTCGGGTCACTGAACTGGCCGGGCGCGGTGCCCTTCCCGCCCCAGACTGCGACCATCCGATAGCCGGCCTCACGGGCGCGCGGGACAAACGCAAGCCAGCCGACGACAACAAGCCCGACGAGCGCTAGCGCGAGCCAGCCGAGGACCTTGAGAACACGTCGCACCGAGCCGCCCCCGCCTCAGAAATTGAGCCGAAAGCCCGCGCGGGCAATCCAGGCGCGCTCAAGCGCGGTGCCATTGAGGTCCTGGACGAGCGGCACCTGCACGGCCGCCTCAAGGATGCTGCGCCGAGTTACATACTGGAGCCCGAGCACACCGAACAGCGTCGTGCCGCCCGAGTTGGGATCGCTACGCCCAGCCTGCTCGTTTTTCTCCTTATGGATGAGGTTGAGCTCGGCAACACCATAAAGGAAGGCATCCGTCTCATCGCTGAGCATGCGTGGCAAGAGGCGGTATTGCAGCGAGGCATCAAAGCGCGCCACATCGCCGAGCTTGAAGCCGCGGGCGGCGTTGTTGCGTGTGTATGCGCCTTGCAGATCGAGCTCGAGCCGGCGCGTCTGGTAGGTGGCAATGAGGCCCGCAAACGGGTCCCACGAGCCCGACCCGGGTTGCACCGCGGCCGGCAACAGGCCGAGCGAATCGCGCTTGGCATTCTCGCCTGTCGGCAACTCGACCCCGGCAAAGGGGGCGATGCGAAAGGTCCGGCCCGGCACGTTCTGCTGAAAGATGATATAGCGCGCAAAAAGCCGCGCGTCGCCCACGCCGCTCGCCTCTCGCCGTACCCGGGCGCCGGACGGATTTGTCAGCACCAGACGCTTGTTGACGAACGGCAAGACCCCGAAGATCGTCAGCTCCGGCGTCACGCCAAAGCCGAGAACGGACACCCAGGAGAGCACGCGATGATCGCGTTCGGCACCGCTCGGATCGTGGCCCGACTGGTTGACGACGCCCTGCTGACGGGTGACGAATTCTCCCGCCGCCACCGGCAGCGCGGTGTTGGTGGTGATCGGTGCGGCATGGGCTCTGCCCGTTCCATCGACACCGGCGAGCAGGGCAAGGCCGAGCGCCAATACCGCAACCCAAACGCATATTCTCATTTCCCCAGCCCCCTTCTCATTTGCCCAGCCCCTCGGCGATTTTTCAGCCTTGCTCGTGTTCAGCCTGCCAAGCCAACGACTCATCGCTTGGACCGCGCCGTCTCTCGCGCAGGCGCCTCTCCCCGTTTGGAGCGGCCATCCCCATTCTCGAGCGTCTCAAGGATCGAGCAACGATCAATCGCGCCCGCACCCGGACAAGCATCAATCAGCCGGTCCAGTGTCTCGCGCAACGCCGCGAGGTGCTTGATCTTCTGATCGACAAGAGCGCGCTGGCGCTCGGCGCGGGCGCGCACGGTGCTGCAATCGCTGTCGGGGTCGGCCTGGAGCGACAAGAGTTCGGCGATCTCCTTGAGAGAGAAGCCGAGCGACTGCGCCCGGCGGATGAAACGAATGCGCCGCGCCGCCTCTTCGCCATAGGAGCGATAGCCGCCGCCGGCCGGCCGAGGCGGCTGCTCGATCAGCTTCTTGCGCTCATAAAAGCGCACCGTCTCGACATTCACTCCGGTAGCGCGCGCAAGCTCTCCGATCCGCATGGCTCTTCGAACACCCCTCTTCGATCTAGGCTGCGGCAAGGCCGCAGCGCGCGGCTTCAAGGCCGCCCGGGCGCGATGGCATGCGCGGCTGGCAACAGGGGCAGATACGCGCAAGTCGGCGCCCACAAAAGCAGCAAGCGCACGAGCGGCCGCAACGCTCTACTTGAGGGCTGCGGCGGCAAACGCCTATCCAGCAAACCTAACCACCGTATCATGGTACGGAGTCAAGCCAGGCCAGTACCAGGTCGTGTCGCACTTTATAGGTTCCTTTACGCGACGGCGGCTTTTCGTGCCGGGCCCTCCTGTAGTGCTGCACTTTTGCTCCATGTCGTCACGCGGCGTGACCGGGTGATCCAGGGCAACAGGCTGGCGCGCGGGTTGGAGGGACGGCGCGCGCGAAGCTAAAGAGCGCGCAGGCCCAATGGGCGGCGCGCGAGTGCTTCGCAAACGCCCATCAGTGGCTGCGGCCCGATCGTCTGGCTCGTCTGTATTATTCCGACCGCTCGATTCCCTCAGCCAGCCCCGCGAGGCGGTCGAGGACCTCGAGCAGCTCGGCCCCGCTCTCGCAGATATGGCTCAGATACGTGCGGTATTGCGGGTTCTCGATCGGCCCGAAAAGCTCCTGGCGCATGACATCGGCAAAGCCGATCATGGCCGTGAGCGGCGTGCGAATGGCATGGCTTGCGCCGGCAAGCTCCGTAATCCCGAGCGCCGGTTCCGCCGTCCCGCCTCCTGTGCGTGCTGCGCCCGCAACGACCGAGCCATATGCCGACTCAGCCGCAGTGGTTTTCAGATTCTTCAGAGTCTTCAGAGTCTTCAGGTAATGACGTTGTGGATTGCCTTGCTCCAGGCAAAGCTCCGCCTTCTGGCGAATCGCCCCCGCGCGCGCCATCTCGCCCTCTCCATCTCAATCGAATTGAAACGCCTGCCCGAACTGCCCCAATCGGGTCGGCACAGCAAACGATACCGCGAACCGCCAGTGCCAATCACCCGACAACGCAAACCACGACCAAACGCCGGTAGAACGCCCGTACTTTGAAGTGATTTGCCCCCCGTTTGTCCAGAGCCGAATGGCGAATTTCTTTGCGAATATACTTTTTTCCAAAGAATGACAGACCATTTGGTGTAATTCCGCAACAGGAGGGGCGGTCTCCGAGCCGCTAATGGGCGCGAGTCAGCCACCATCAGGCCAGCCACCGCGCGCTCCGTCAGGCGAGCATTCGTGTAACGATATCATAGACATCGCGCGAAAGTGTCTTGCGCCTGGCGATGCGGCGCAGCTGCTGGCGGGCGAGACGCTGGCGCACGGGCTCGAGCACCTTCCAACTCTTGAAGGCGCTCAGGAGACGGGCCGCCAACTGCGGGTTGAAGCGGTCGATCTCGAGCACCCGCTCGGCGACGAAGGCATAGCCCGCGCCGTCGGGACGGTGGAACTGGAGCGGGTTGGACATGGCAAACGCGCCCACGAGCGCCCGCACCTTGTTGGGGTTGCGGATCGAAAAGAGCTCGTGGCGGGTGAGCGCCGCAACCGTCTCGAGTGTCTCGGGCAGCGCCGAGATGGCCTGGAACGCAAACCACTTGTCGATGACGATATGATCGTCCTTGAAACGGCGATAGAAGTCGGTGAGCGCCCGCTCCCGCTCGGGGCCCTTGATATCGACAAGTAGGCCAAGGGCGGCCGTGCGCTCGGTCATCGAGCGGGCGCGGGCATAGTGCCGCGCGACCCGCGCCACCTCGGCCTTTCGGCCCGTGGCCGCCAGGAGCTGCAGGACCGCAGCCCCAAGGGCGCGGCGGCCTGCGCTCGCCGCATCGGGACTGTAGGGCCCCGGCGTTGCCGCGGCCTCATAGGCGGCAACCAGGGGGTGGTAGAGGGCCCTGGCCACGAGCGCCATGAGCCGGCGCCGAGCGCGATGGATGGCGCCCGGATCGACGTCGCGCCCAATATGGCGGGCGATCTCCGCCTCGCTCGGAAGCGTAAGCAAGCGCGCCCTGTAGGCGGGCTCGAGCGCCTCATCGGCGAGCAGTTCGCCCAGGGTGCGGGCGTAGGCGAGGCCGGGGCGGGCCTGCTTGCCGGCCCTTATCGCCGCGGTGATGCGGCTCGCCAGCCGAAGCGCCAGAGTCTCGGCCGCCTGCCAACGGTTGTAGAGATCGCTGTCGTGGCCCATGAGGAAAAGGAGCTCGCCGTCGCTGAGGTCGATGGTGAGATTGACGGGCGCCGAGAAGCCGCGCAGCAGCGAGGGCACCGGCCGGGCCGGGACATCGACAAAGCGAAAGCTCTGGCGCCGCCGGGTGAGGTGGAGCACGCCATCGGCCACGCGCTCGCCACCGGCAAGCTTGAGCGGCAGGTCGCGGCCATCAGGTCCCACGAGGCCGAGCGCAAGCGGAATATGGAGCGGCCTCTTGCGCGCCTGGCCGGGCGTCGGCAGCAGCACCTGCTCGACATCGAGCATCGCCGCCCGGGCCTTCGGGTCGTACGTGAACCTCGCCACGAGCTCCGGTGTGCCGGCCTGGCGATACCACTGCATGAACTGCGCGAGATCGCAGCCGGTCGCATCCTCAAAGCAGGCGATGAACGCCTCAACCGTCGTCGCCTCACCGTCGTGGCGCTCGAAATAGAGGTCCATGCCCTTGCGGAACCCCTCATCGCCCACAATGGTGCGGATCATCCGGCACAGCTCGGCCCCCTTCTGATAGACCGTTGCCGTGTAGAAGTTGTTGATCTCGATATATTTCTCGGGCCGAACCGGGTGGGCGAGCGGGCCTGCATCCTCGGGGAACTGATGCGCCTTGAGGCGGCGCACGTCGTCGATGCGCTGGACGACGCCCGAGCGCACATCGGCCGAGAACTCCTGGTCGCGGAAAACCGTCAGGCCCTCCTTGAGACAGAGCTGGAACCAGTCGCGACAGGTGATGCGGTTGCCCGTCCAGTTGTGGAAGTACTCATGTGCGATGACCGATTCGATGGCGGCATAGGTCTCGTCGGTGGCGGTCTCAGGGCTCGCCAGGATGAGCTTGTCGTTGAAGATGTTGAGGCCCTTGTTCTCCATCGCGCCCATGTTGAAGTCTGAGACCGCGACGATCATGAAGGTGTCGAGGTCGTACTCGCGGCCGAACTTTTCCTCATCCCAGCGCATGGCCCGCTTGAGGCATTCCATCGCCCAAGCGCAACGGTCCTCCTTGCCGGGCTCGACATAGATCTCGAGCCTCACGCGGCGCCCGGACATGGTGACAAAGCGGTCGCGCACGACGGCCAGATCGCCGCCCACGAGCGCAAACAGATAGGAGGGCTTGGGGTGGGGATCATGCCAGAGCGCAAAATGCCGCCCGCCAGCGAGCCGGCCGCGGGCCAGGCGATTGCCGTTCGACAGCAGGATGGGTGCCTCGTCGCGATGGGCCTCGATGCGGGTCTCATAGACCGCGAGCACGTCGGGGCGGTCGAGGAAATAGCTGAGGCGACGAAAGCCCTGGGCCTCGCATTGGGTGCAATAGATACCGCGCGAGCGATAAAGCCCCGAAAGCGCCTTGTTGGCGCTCGGGTTGCAGACGCTGGTGATCTCGAGCGTAAAGGCGCGGTCGGGAATATCGTGAATGATGAGCGCCTGGCTCGTGAGCTCATAGGCCTCAGAGCCCAGACGGCGGCCGGAAAGCTTGATGGCTTCGAGGGCGAGCCCCTCGCCATCGAGCACCAGCGTGCGGGCGGGCATTGGCGATTGCGCGGCCGGGTTGGGGCGCACTTTGAGCCGTGCGCGCACGCGCGTCGCCTCCGGGTCGAGCGCAATGTCGAGTGCGACACGCTCGATGAGATG
>WGBL01000259.1 GCA_015494375.1 Hyphomicrobiales bacterium
CCCTCGAGGCGCACGCCCTCGACGCGGAAGCGCAAGCCGCCCCCGTCCGTCCCGAGCTAGATTGTTTTTGAGCGGGAGCATCAGGCGAAAATGGCTCGCCTCCTCCTTATCCCCATCGTCGACCTCTCGGGCGATGAGCCAGGCTGAGCGTGCAGCCGCCACAAAGGCAAGACTGCGGATCACACGCGAGAGAGCATCGCCCGCCGCCTTGTTGAGGTGGCTGATGCTCACGACCGCCACGCCATGGCGCCCGGCCGCTACCGGGCCCGGGGAGCCAATCGCTGTCCCGTCCAATCCGCCAACGGGCCGAGCCGAAGGGGCCGATCACCTGGCCCCCAATGGGTCGATCGACGCTGTGCCATAGCCCAGCGCTTCCCCCTCCGCGGTTACAAGCCGTTGTCGAATGCCTTGGCCAGGCGCGGAAGCGATGTCATGGCATCTTCGTCTGCGTCCACTCTTTCCGCCTTGCCCGCGGGCGCGCTGCTCGACCTGTCGTCTCCTACCGGAGCTTTGTTGCGTGCCGCGGGTTGCGGTTCGAGCTTGAGTGCCTTTTTCTCAAGCGCAAGGTCAATGGGCGCTTGTCCGGGCTGATGCGGTTGAGTGTCTTTCCGAGACCTGGGCCCGGATTCCTTGAGGTTGGTGCCTAGCGATGTGCGGGCTGCGGCCCGCTCGCGCCGAGTGGTGGTCTTGGGGGCGGCTGTCCCGACAGCGGCGATCATGGGAGCGTCGTCCCCATCGCCTTGATCGCCTTGATCTACCCTATCATTATCTCCCCGATCATTCGCGCCTGCTTCGCTCCCAGCCTTGTGCGTCGAAGTCGGCCCGCCACTTGAACCCGCGGTGCCGCCATTCCCGTCGCCGCCTTCACCCCGGGGGGTGCCCTCGTCGACATCGCCTGCCCTGCTCGCCTCGCGCGCTTCGAACAGCTCGTCCGTAATCATGAGGGCGGCCATCACAAGCATGCGGTCATCGCCGATCTGGCCGAACTCGGCGCGCAGCCTATCGATATGGGCGCGAAGGTGCGCGCCCAAGTCCTCGAGCCGCTCCTCCTCGCCATCCTCACATGCGAGTCGATAGGCGCGTCCATTGAGCCGCAATGTGACCTCGCCCATTCCACCCTCCGGGTTGACAAAGCGAGAGGAGTTTCAACCACCCACAGCGAATCACTTTGCAACGCCCACATTTATGAAGCGATTTCCCAAATGGAGCAAACCAACCCGTTGGATATCTTTTGGCGAAAACCGCCATTGCGAACGCATTTGAGCCGCGATTTCGCGCGGTAATTGAGAGAGCGCGCACCCCCTCACGCCCAACCACGCACGCCCCGGGGGCCTCGGATGTTTCGCCGCAGGCCCGCCAAGGGGGCTGGAAATGCCGCGCACAGTGCGCTATCGCCTCTCGGGCGCGTGCGCGGTTTGGGCAGAGCCGTGCAACGGCCCCGTGGCGCAGATCGAGCAATCGCTTCACGCGCGTGAACGGTTTGGGCGGGCGGCGCCCGGGCTATCCGTGGCGCATTGGCTCTGGCGTTGGGAAAGCCGGCGTTGTTGGGAAAGGGAGTTGGCAATGACTGCAAGAGTGGCGATCTCGGGGTTTGGGCGCATCGGACGCAATGTGTTGCGCGCGATTGTCGAAAGCGGGCGCAATGACATCCAAGTGGTCGCCATCAATGATATCGCCCCGCCGGAGCAACTCGCTCACCTGTTCCGCTACGATTCGACTCATGGCCGCTTCAATGGCCAGGTGAAACTCGACGGAGACATCCTCGACGTCGGCACCGGGCCCATCAAGGTGCTTGCGGTGCGCAATCCCGCCGAGCTGCCCTGGGGCGAGCTTGGCATCGATGTGGTCATGGAATGCACGGGGCTCTTTACCGACAAGGAGAAGGCAAGCGCCCATCTCGATGCGGGTGCCAAGCGGGTGCTTGTTTCGGCGCCATCGAAGGGGGCCGATCTCACGGTGGTCTATGGTGTCAATCACCAAAAGCTTGGGCCCGAGCATCGTGTGGTCTCGAATGCCTCGTGCACAACCAATTGTTTGGCGCCGGTGGCCAAGGTGCTGCATGAGCTCTGCGGCATCGAGCAGGGCTTCATGACCACGGTCCATGCCTATACCAGCGATCAGCGCATTCTCGATGCGCCCCATCGCGACCCGCGGCGCGCGCGCTCGGCGGCGTCGTCGCTTATTCCGACCTCGACGGGTGCGGCGCGGGCCGTGGGGCTGGTGTTGCCCGAGCTTAACGGCAAGCTTGACGGCACTGCCGTCCGAGTACCCACCCAGAACGTCTCGATGATCGATCTCAAGTTCATTCCGGGGCGCGAGACGACGGTCGATGAGATCAACCAGGCCATGGAGCGGGCGGCCGCCCAGGAGCTCAAGGGGGTGCTGGCAGTCAACAAGGAGCCACTCGTTTCCATCGACTTCAACCACGATCCGCACTCGTCGAGCTTTGATGCCACTCAGACCCAGATTGTGGACGGCCGGCTGGTGCGCGTGCTCTCGTGGTATGACAACGAATGGGGCTTTTCCTGCCGCATGGCCGACACCGCCGTGGCGCTGGCCAAGCTCGGCTGAGGGCGGCGGCAGGGGTCCTGAGTCAGGTGCCAAGTGTCACGTGTCAGGCTCCAGACTTCGATTCGTCATCCTCGGGGCGTGTGGGGCGAACGCCCCATCACGAGCCCTGGAGATCCAGCCTGAAGGTTGGCGAAGCCACGTTACAACTGACACCCGCTGC
>WGBL01000260.1 GCA_015494375.1 Hyphomicrobiales bacterium
ATTTCTGAGCGAATATCTGGCGATAGCCGTCTTTATTGGCCTCGCGGGCGCCATCGGCCTGGCGCTGATGGTGGCGCCCTTTCTCATTGCCCCACGCAATCCCGATCCGGAAAAGGTGTCGGCCTATGAATGCGGCTTCAATGCCTTCGACGACGCCCGCATGCCCTTCGACGTCCGCTTCTATCTGGTCGCGATCCTGTTCATCATCTTCGATCTCGAGGCCATCTATCTCTTTCCCTGGGCGGTCAGCTTCCGTGAAGTGGGCGATGCCGGCTTCTGGGCCATGATGGTGTTCATTGCCGAGCTCGCCATTGGCCTCGTCTATGCCTGGCGCAAGGGGGCGCTTGAATGGGAGTAGGGCCGATGCAACTGCCAATGATCGAGCCAAACAGGGCGCCGTCCGACGTGGCTGCCGGCGGCGCTGCGACACTCGGCCGTGAGATGGGTGGGCCAATGGGCCGTGAGATCGCAACGAGCGACTTCACCGTCATCCGTGCCGAGCTGGCCGACAAGGGCTTTCTCACCACCACCGCAGACGACCTCATCAACTGGGCGCGCACGGGCTCGCTCATGTGGATGACATTCGGGCTTGCCTGCTGTGCGGTCGAGATGATGCAGGCCTCGATGCCGCGCTACGACCTCGAGCGCTTCGGCTTTGCCCCGCGCGCGAGCCCGCGCCAGTCCGATGTCATGATCGTCGCCGGCACCCTCACAAACAAAATGGCGCCGGCGCTGCGCAAGGTCTACGACCAGATGCCCGAGCCGCGCTATGTCATATCCATGGGCTCGTGCGCCAATGGCGGGGGCTATTATCACTACTCCTATTCCGTGGTCAGGGGCTGCGATCGCATCGTGCCCGTGGACATCTATGTGCCCGGCTGCCCGCCGACGGCCGAGGCGCTCGTCTATGGCGTGCTGCTGTTGCAGAAGAAGATCCGCCGCACTGGCACCATCGAGCGCTAGGCGCGTAATGCGGGCCCAACGCAATGGCACTCAGCGATACCGACAACCGAGATGGAGCGGGGCCAGGCGATGAACGATGAGGCGCTGAGCGAACTCGCAAGTATGCTCGAGGCCAAGCTCGGCGAGGCGGTGGTGCGAACCGACATCGCCTATGGCGAGCTCACCATCGTCGTTGTCCGCGAGCGCATCGTCGACGTCATGAAGACGCTGCGTGCCGATCCCCAACACCGCTTCGAGTGCCTGATCGACATTTGCGGTGTCGACTATCCCGAGCGCACCAGACGCTTCGATGTGGTCTATCATCTCCTGAGCCCGCGTCGGAACCTGCGCCTGCGCGTCAAGGTGGAGACGGACGAGACGAGCCCCGTGCCAAGCATTACGGGCGTCTTTCCGGCCGCTAATTGGTTCGAGCGCGAGGCCTTCGACCTTTTGGGCATCATGTTCTCGGGCCACCCGGATTTGCGCCGCATCCTCACCGACTATGGCTTCGAAGGCCACCCGCTGCGGCGCGACTTCCCGACCACCGGCTTTGTCGAGGTGCGCTATGACGATGACCTGAAGAAAGTCGTCTACGAGCCCGTCAAGCTCACCCAAGAGTACCGCTCGTTCGACTATCTCTCGCCTTGGGAGGGGCCGCATTACGAGTTGGAGGGAGATAAGAAGAGCGAATAGCGAATAGGGAATAGCGAATAGGGAATAGCGAATAGGGAGTAGCGAATAGGGAGTAGGGCGCACTTGGCGACGGATGACATCCAATCATTTCGGGATTTGACGGTCTGGCAGAAGGCGATGAGGCTGGCAGAGCTGGCCTATCGCATAACCGCCTCGTTACCCGAACATGAACGTTATGGAATGACCGCGCAAATCCGCCGCGCAGCTGCATCTATTCCGGCGAACATTGCCGAAGGGCATGGTCGCGAGGGACAGGCGTCCTTCATTCAGTTCTTGCGGGTCGCACAGGGTTCCCTCAAGGAGCTCGAGACCCATGTTCTGTTGGCCGAGCGAGTCGACCTGTTGAAACCGGAGCAGGTAAACAGGTTCATGTCGCAGTCCGAGGAGGTAGGAAAGATGCTTCGCTCTCTGATAAGATCGCTACAACGAAAAAGCTGAAAAGCCACCAGGCGAGAAGCAAATAGGACTGGCTGGCGCTTTTCCCATGCCCGACCATTCGCCACCCCTTTTCGCTACTCGCTATTCGCTACTCACTAGTAACCAGTCACCATCGCTCGTCACCATTCACCACCCACTATTCGCTATTCGCTACTCACTATTCGCTCCTTTCATAACATAAAGACGCAACAACAATGGCCGAAACCGAGCAACGCAACTTCACCATCAACTTCGGGCCCCAGCACCCGGCGGCCCATGGCGTCTTGCGGCTCGTGCTCGAGCTCGACGGCGAGGTGGTCAAGCGGGTCGACCCGCATATCGGGTTGCTCCATCGCGGCACCGAAAAACTCATCGAGTCGAAGACCTATTTGCAGGCAATTCCCTATTTCGATCGCCTCGACTATGTCGCGCCGATGAACCAGGAGCACGCCTTTTGCCTTGCCGCTGAGCGCCTGCTCGGCATCGGCGTGCCCTACCGCGCCCAGCTCATCCGCGTGCTCTACTGCGAGATCGGCCGCATTCTCTCTCATCTCCTCAATGTCACCACCCAAGCCATGGATGTGGGCGCGCTCACGCCGCCGCTCTGGGGCTTTGAGGAACGCGAGAAGCTCATGGTTTTCTATGAGCGCGCCTCGGGCTCGCGCATGCATGCCGCCTATTTTCGCATCGGCGGCGTCCACCAGGACTTGCCCGACGCGCTCGTTGAAGACATCGCCAAATGGTGTGCGCCGTTCCTCGAGGTGTGCGACGACATCGAGGGCCTGCTCACGGACAACCGCATCTTCAAGCAAAGGAATGTCGACATCGGCGTTGTCAGTCTTGAGGATGCGCTCGCCTGGGGCTTTTCGGGCGTCATGCTGCGCGGCTCGGGTGCGGCCTGGGACTTGCGCCGGGCGCAGCCCTATGAGTGCTACAGCGAATTCGACTTCGACATTCCAATCGGCAAGAATGGCGACTGCTATGACCGCTACCTCATCCGCATGGAGGAAATGCGCCAGTCGGTGCGGATCATCGAGCAGGCCTGCGAGAAGCTCCTGAGCGAGGAGGGGCGCGGGCCCGTGATCAGCCGCGAGAAGAAAACCGCACCGCCCCCTCGCGCCGAGATGAAACGCTCCATGGAGGCGCTCATCCACCATTTCAAGCTCTACACCGAGGGTTTCAAGGTGCCCGCAGGCGAGGTTTACGCCGCGGTCGAGGCGCCCAAGGGCGAGTTCGGCGTCTATCTCGTCTCCGACGGCACCAACCGGCCCTACCGCTGCAAAATCCGCGCGCCGGGCTTTGCGCATCTCCAGGCCATGGATTTCATGAACCGCGGCCATATGCTGGCCGATGTCTCGGCGATCCTGGGCTCGCTCGACATCGTCTTCGGCGAGGTGGACCGGTGAGCAGAAACGCACCCGCCAGCGGAGTGGAGACCATCTCCACCCCCTCCCCAACCCTCCCCCTAAGAGGGGGAGGGTTGGGGAG